>CAWVYN010000089.1:0-4169 GCA_963934425.1 uncultured Flavobacteriales bacterium
AGGTTGCACAAAATGGAAGACGGGGAGCGTTAATGCTTTCTATGGATATTGCACATCCAGATGTGGAAGATTTTATAACCATAAAACAAGATTTACAAAAAGTAACAGGAGCCAATATTTCTATTCGCCTTTCAGATGAATTTATGAAAGCTGTTGAAAATAACACAGAATATACCCACCGCTGGCCAATTGATTCTGATGATCCAAAATTTAGCAAAACTATAAAAGCAAAAGAGCTTTGGGATACTATAATAAAATGCGCTCATAATACTGCAGAACCCGGGCTTATTTTCTGGGACAGGCAACATTGGTATTCCACTTCTTCCGTTTACCCTGGATATGAAAACGCTTCTACCAATCCTTGTTCTGAAATTGCAATGCAAGGAGGAGATAGTTGCCGGCTGATTGCCATCAACCTATTTAAGTTTGTAGAAAATCCTTTTACAAAAAAGGCAACATTCAATATGGATAATTTTTATAGAGCAACTTATGAAGGGCAAAGATTAATGGATGATTTGGTAGATTTAGAGACAGAAGCAATAGGTAGAATATTAAAAAAAGTAGATGATGATGATGAACCAGAAACAATAAAATTGGTAGAAAAAGAAACTTGGGAACTGCTCTTAAAAACAGGAAAAGAGGGAAGAAGAACAGGGCTTGGATTTACCGCCCTTGCAGATATGGTAGCAGCTCTTGGTATGGCGATTGATAGTGATGAAGCAATTGCGAAAGTAGAGGAAATTATGAAAGAAAAATGCAGGGCAGAATTCGATAGCTCAATTGATATGTCATTAGCTAGAGGAAGTTTTATTGGCTTTGATGCAGAAATTGAAAAAACATCAGAATTTGTGCAAATGTTAGAAAAAGAATTGCCAGAGGTTTACACTAGAATGATGGAACATGGCAGAAGAAATATTTCTATTAGTACAGTTGCTCCAACAGGAACGCTTAGTATGCTTGCTCAAACTTCTTCCGGAATTGAGCCAGTATTCATGACGCACTATAAAAGGCGAAGAAAACTTAATGAGCAAGACCGAGAAGCAAAAGTAGATTTTATAGATGACTCTGGAGATAAGTGGCAAGAATTCACTGTTTACCACCACAACCTTAAAAAATGGATGGAAATAACGGGCGAAACAGACATCAGTAAAAGCCCTTATTCTGGAAGTACTGCTCCTGAAATTGACTGGGATAAAAGAGTTGAGATGCAAGCAATAGTTCAAAAATATGTTACCCACTCTATTAGCTCCACCATTAATTTACCGAAAAATGTATCACTTGAAAAAGTAAGTACAATTTATATGGACTCTTGGAAAAAGGGGTTAAAAGGGATTACGGTTTATAGAGATGGTTCTCGTTCAGGAGTTTTGGTATCTGCTGATGATAAAAATGATGTGCTTGAAAACACTGAATTTAAAGAAACTAGAGCTCCTTCTCGCCCAAAAAGATTGGATGCCAAAGTGGTCCGTTTTCAAAACAATAAAGAAAAATGGATTGCTGTTGTCGGGCTTCTAAATGGTAGGCCTTATGAAATTTTTACAGGAAAAACAGAAGATGTTTTTGTTGTGCCTCAAGCGGTCGGATATGGTTGGGTAATAAAAACTAAAAGAGAAGACGGAATCACACAGTACGATTTTCAATATGAGGACAAGGAAGGGTATAAAATCACAATGGGCGGATTATCGCGATCGTTCGATAAAGAATTTTGGAATTATGCCAAATTAATTTCTGGTGTTTTGCGCCATGGAATGCCGCTTCATTATGTGGTTGATTTAATTGGGAAAATGAACCTTTATGACGACAACATCAACACTTGGAAAAGTGGAGTAGTAAGGGCCCTAAAAACATTTATTCCTGATGGGACAAAAGTATCTGATCATACATGTGGGGAGTGTGGAGATGAAGGATTGGTATATGAGGAAGGTTGTCTAAAATGTATTAATTGTGGATATAGTAAATGTGGATAAAAATAGCTTTATCTTAAGCTGAACCCCCTTCCAATTGGAGGGGTTTTTATATTTTCTTTATAGCTTCTTGGAAGATGCCAATTCTCAAATAAGGAGAAAACTATTTAACTTTTAGGGAAATATGATGAATTCTTTCATTTTAAAAAACTCTGATAAACTTCAAAACAAATATCTTTTATTACTTGATGATATAGTAACTGCTAGTTCTACACTGGGACTTCTACATAAAAATCATGAGAAATTGAAAGCGTGAAAGTCAGCATTGCAACTATTGTTATTGCTTAATTTCTTTGATTAGATGTTTATTCGTTTATTTGTACTTATGAAAATTCTTCTAAAAATATTTTTGCTTTTTCTATTAAGTAGTTGTGCTAATATGGTGACCCCAACTGGTGGAGAAAAAGATGTTCTAGCTCCAGAACTTTTAAATGTTACTGAATCTGTTAGCGAAGAAAATGGGCAATTAGAAAAAATTTATTTTGCCTTTGATGAGTATATTCAGCTGAATCAATGGGAAGAGCATTTTTTTATTTCTCCCCCAATAAAAAAACGTATAAAAAAAAAGGTAACGAGCAAATTTTTAGAATTGCATATTGAAGATACTTTGATGCAGAGCACTACTTATTTACTGTCTTTAAATAATTGCATAAAAGATATTAATGAAGGAAATGTTCTTAATGATTTACAGCTTCTTTTTTCTTCTTCTGAAAAGATAGATTCCTTAAAATTAAGGGGGAAACTACAAGATGCTTATACTTTAGAAATGATTGAAAATGCTTGGATTATGCTATTTGAAGAAAATAGAAATGACTCCATCATTTTTAAAGAAATTCCTAATTATATTACAAAAACGAATAAAGATGGGGGTTTTAATTTTCCTAATTTGAAAGCTAAAAATTACAAGATTGTTGCTTTAACTAATATTGATTTTATCTACAACTTAGAAGAAAAAATTGCCTTTTCTGACAAATTGATTCATGCTGAAAAAGATAGTTTTATTTCACTTATGGCTTTTTCCCCCATTGTGAAAAAAGATATTCTAACTCTAGATACTTTATCTGTAAAATCTGATAGCAGCAAAATAGATAGTGTGCAGGAGGAAAGTATTATTTATGGGAATTTGAATATTGTAACGACTAAAAATACAGCTTGTATTTTCCAACTATTGCGAAACAAAAAGCTGATAAGTGAGTTTATTTTTTCAGAAAAACCTTATGCTTTAAACGATATTGTTCCTGGAAAATACCAATTAAAATATATTGCTGATAGCAATGAAGATGGAGAATGGAATACAGGCAGTTGGAAGGAGAAAATACAAGCTGAAAAAGTATTCAATTATCCAACAGAGATAACTATTCGTTCCAATTGGGATTTAGAATTAGATTGGAATTTAGAGTAACTTAAAATTGTCTCCATCTTGTAAAAAATTTAATTTTCTTCTTTTGATTTTCAAATCATTTAAACTGATTCCAATTTGCAAAACTTCTTCTTTATTTTCAGTAGATGATAACACTTCTTTTCCAAATGCATCAATCACTTTGGAGTGCCCATTAAAAGGAACTTTATTTCCATCTTCTTCTACTCTATTTACTCCAATAGTGTAACACTGATTTTCAATGGAACGTGCTTTTAAAAGCGTGTCCCAAGCATCAATTCTTTTTATTGGCCAGTTGGCTAAATAGATAAGTAAATCATAATCTTCATCGTTACGACTAAAAACCGGGAAACGTAAATCATAACAAATAAGTGGACAAATTTTCCAGCCCTCCTCTTCTATAATTAATCTTTCCTTTCCTTTTGATAAGGTTTCGTTTTCTTTAATTAATGAAAATAAGTGTCGTTTATCATAAGTTGAAATTTCTCCATTTTTTGAAATCCACAGCAAACGATTATATATTTTTCCATTTTCTTCCACCATTAAACTTCCGGCAATAGCACAGCCTTTATTCTTAGAAATGCGCTTCATCCAATTTATTGTTTCTCCATCCATTTTCTCTGCCAAATGTGTAGATTTAGGGCAAAAAGCAGTGTTGAACATTTCAGGGAGTAAGATAATGTCTGTTTCTAAAATAACAGAAATCAACTTCTCAAAATGAAAAAGGTTCTTATTTACATCTTCCCAAAAAAGATTAGATTGGATTAGAGATATGTTGAGATTGGGTTTCATTAAGCCAAAAATAAATATAAAGAAGTAAATCGTTA
>CAWVYN010000090.1:0-4131 GCA_963934425.1 uncultured Flavobacteriales bacterium
ATAAACGAAATGGACTTATTGGTTACTTTTGAATTTTGCGACAAAGAAAATACCGTTAAAGTAATGGGATTTAAAACAAGAATAGAAGAAGAAGCTTGTGACTTCTAACTATTCTTCCTTCTTTTTTTCTCCTTAATTATATTAGTAAGTTCCCTGCTCATTTGTCCAGTAATTGAGGTGTTTTCTTCTGCTCGTCTAATTAGGTAAGGCATCACATTTTTTACTGGGCCATAAGGAACATATTTAGCAATATAATAGCCTTTATTCGCTAAATTGTAAGTGATATGATCGCTCATTCCAAGTAATTGTGAAAACAGAATTCGTTTGTCATTTTTTTTCAAATTTTGCTGACTAATAAGATCAGTAAGATAGGCGGAACTTTCCTCATTATGAGTTGCACTACAAAATGAGATTCTGTCAATATTTTCTATACAAATTTTTTGGGACAAATTAAAATCTTTATCAGTATCTTCTTTTGTTTTGTGCACAGGGCAAGGGTAATTTAAGTTATTTGACCTTTCTATTTCTTGCCTATGATACGCTCCTCTTACTAATTTAAGGCCTATAAAGTAATTTTTATTTTTCGCATCACTCAAAATCTCTTTTAAATAAGCAATTCTGTCGTTTCTATATAATTGAAGTGTGTTGAAGATCCAAGCTTTATCTCCATTGAACTTTTGCATCATTTCCATTATCATTTCATCAATAGCACCTTGTATCCAACTTTCTTCCGCATCAATAAATAGAGGTACTTTTAGTTCAACTGCTGTTTTGCAAATTTCATTAATTCTACTTTCAAACTCCTTTTTTTCTTTTAGTTCTTGCTTATTTAGAGTTTGCCTGCTAGTTATTTTTTCTAATAAACTAAATGAAGTGATAGCGGTTGGCTTGAATACAGCAAAAGGAATATTTTCTGATTGGTTTGCTTTTTGAATGGTTGCTATTATTTCTTGTTTTGTCATAGTAAAATCTTCTAAAGTTTCTTTTCCTTCTGCCGAGAAATTTAAAATAGTTCCAATGCCTGATTTCCATAAATTATCAGCTGTTGATTGACTTGTTTCGATGGAAGTTCCACCACAAAATTGTTTGTAAATAGTCGCTTTAACAATTTCTTTAATTGGCAAGTGAATCCTAATAGCTAATTGTAAAGCAGAAGTGAAAATTTTAGTAAAAAATGGTCTGCTTATTATCCTAAATAAAAAATAAGCCCTATTTAGATCCTTATCTGATTTGTCAGCATAAGTTATCTTAATATCATCAAACAATTCCATTGATTTTATTTTTTAAAAACCTAAAAATTATGCTGTAGAATTATGCTTAACTACTTATTTTTCTACAAATCATAAGACCATCTCTTATTGGTATAAGGATGTTTTCTACTCTTTTATCCTGATGAACATTTTTATTGTATGATACAAGTGCCATGGTTTCTTCATCCATATTTTCTTGCAACACTTTGCCACTCCAAAGTACATTATCTGCAATAATATATCCGCCTACAGATAGTTTTTCAAAAACCAGATCGAAATAATTGGAATAATTTTCTTTATCTGCATCAATAAAAACCAATTGAAATTCAGTATCTAATTTTGGAATTATCTCTAAAGCGTCTCCAGTGTGTTGTATGATCTTTTGACTATACTCTGATTGTTCAAAATATTTTCTTGCAAACTGGCAAACCTCTTCATTCGAGTCAATGGTGTGAAGTTTTCCATTTTTTGTAATTCCCTCGGCCATGCAAAGTGCAGAATAGCCAGTATAAGTGCCAATTTCCAATATATTTTTTGGCGCAATCATTTTGCTAAACATACTTAGAACTCTTCCTTGTAAATGCCCGGAAAGCATTCGAGGAGTCATTACTTTTGCCCAAGTTTCTCGGTTTAATTTTGCAAGTAAATCAGATTCACTTTGCGTATAATTTAAAGCATAATCTGTTATCTCTTTTGGTAAAAAATCCATATTTTTTGATATAAAAAAAGCCACATAATTGTGGCTTTTAATATTTTAGAATGTTCTTTTATTCATCTGAGCTTTCATCATTTTCTTCTGTTACTTCTTCCTCTTTAGCACAACATGCTTTTATACAAGCATCTCCACATTTCTTAGCTTTTGAACAACTGCTTTTCTTGCCGAAACTGAAGCCAGAATTTCCTCCACTAGAGTAGTCATTAGACGCTTTGTTGTATTTTCCAGATTTCCCAGAACACCCTCTTTTCTTGCCTTTACAACATTTACCTTTTGCCTTATTAGCGCATGCGTCACTACATATTTTTCCAGTTTTTGTGCATATTAATTTTCCATCTGCATTTTTTGTCCACGGACATTCTTTTTTTACTTCTTCTGTTTTTGTCTCTGTTGTAGCTTCTGTTTGTGCTACTACATTGCCTAATCCTATAAAAAGGAAAGCAAGCATTACAATAGTTAATTTTTTCATTTTATTTAGTTTTTTTGATTAATGATGGGCAAATATAATAAAATAGTTGAAAGTTTAAGAAAATTAGGAAATGAAGCTAAATATCAAAAACTAATAAGTAGCAATAACCGTTATACCGCTTTCTACTTTTTGATTTAGGTTAGTTGTTACTTTTGTACCAATAGGCAAAAGAATATCTATTCTTGATCCAAACTTAATAAAACCAAATTCATCAGAAGCTGTTGCTGAATCACCAACATTAGAATAACTTATAATTCTTCTGGCAAAAACTCCAGCAATTTGCCTAAAAAGGACAGATATTTTATCATTTTCTACAACTATGGTATTTCTTTCATTATCAGTTGATGCTTTAGGATTCCAAGCAACCAAAAATTTTCCACGATGGTATTTAGTATATCTCACTTCTCCGCCAATTGGATACAGGTTGTTGTGGACATTTAATGCAGACATAAAAATAGAAATTTGTAAGCGTTTGTCTTTGTAAAATTCTGATTCCTTAGTTTCTTCAATTACTACAACCTTTCCGTCACAAGGGGCGTAAATATTTCCTTCCTTTCTGTCAAATCTTTTTTTTGGTACTCTAAAAAAATAAACAGACATTACAAATAAGAAAACAGAAATAGGTAAAGTGAAATACCAAAATAAAATTTCAGAATTCCAATAAGTAATGTAATTGATCATCAGAAAAATAAGAATTTCATTTCGCAATATTGTATAGCCTTCTCTGTGGAGTGTCATTATAAAAGATGAAAAATTAGATAAATAACTGGTATCGTAATCGTGAATGCATCCATTCTATCGAGCATGCCGCCATGTCCTGGAATAAAATTGCCTGAATCTTTTACTCCTGCTTCTCTTTTGTAATGTGATGCAATAAAATCTCCTAAAGTGGCAGTAAAGGGTAAAATGATACTTACAAATAATACATCTCTTAATGTGATATGAATAAAAAACTTTTGTGATATATAAGCTACTATAATTGTAAAAATAAAACCTCCTGCAAATCCTTCCCAAGATTTTTTTGGAGAAACAGAGGGCATAATTTTATGTTTTCCATATTGTATTCCCACTAGATATGCAAAAGTATCAAATGTCCAAGTAAGGATAAACATAAACAGTATAATGCTTGGATCAAAAGGATTTTCTGGATAATTAGAATCTGTCATATTAAAAAACTGAATTAACAGAAAAGGGACAAGAATATATATATATGCTAAAATCTTAGTTTTTTCTTTCCTTAGTTTATGCATTTCATACAAACAAACTAGAAGAATAATTCCAAATAGTAAAGTAAACGAAATCTCGGAATATGAAGTGCCAAACCACATAATAGCTACATATACTGTTCCTGAAAGTGCCTTTTTAAGTGTTTGATTCATCTTTCTTGTTTTTTTATCAGTATTTTCGCTTTCATCACATCTTTTGCATCTACTAGAAGCTCAACTTCTCCAAAAGCTAAATAAGAGGAATCTTTTTTATTGATCGACATTGCTACTATATTATTTTCATCTAGAAATCCTTTCAATAGTTCAATTTTAAAAGGATCGGTGGAGGCGTAAATTTTTATCCAATTATAATCCACTTAGGATTTTTTATTTTGGTCTTTTTCTTCCTGCTTCATATCCATCTCATTTAACTTTTCTTCCTCAAAAGAAGTCCATTTTCTTTTCCCAAAGATCTTTTCCAAATTTTCTTTT
>CAWVYN010000091.1:0-4125 GCA_963934425.1 uncultured Flavobacteriales bacterium
GCACACATTACCCATTAATTTTTAATGAAATTAATGCTTTTTATAGTGGAAAAGTACAGCTAATTGATTCTGCAACTATAGTTGCAGAATCAATAAAAATTGAATTAAAAAGTATGCAATTATTAAATCTTAATAATAATCCGAAGTATCAATTTTATATTTCTAATTACACCAAATCTTTTGCGAAAAGTGCAAAGTTCTTTTTTCAGGAGGAAATAAAAATTGAAGAAGTAAATATTTGGAATTAAAAAAAATAAAATGAATTATAGTATTTATGCCGAAAGCACTCCAAACCCTGCAGTAATGAAATTTGTTTCCAATAGAATTTTGGTTTCTGAAAATTTGGAAATCCTTAGCCCAGAAGATGCAAAGCAAATCCCTATTGCTTCTGCTATTTTTAATTTTCCATTTATTAAAGGTCTCTTTATAAGTGGAAATTTTATTGCTATCACCAAAAATGCAGATGTAAAATGGGATGATATTGCCATGCAATTAAGAGTTTTTATTACTGATTTCTTGAATAAAGAGGGGCTTGAAATAATAGAGGGGAAAATGGTTAAAGAAGCTGAGCAAAAAATAGAAAAGCAAGTAGTGCCTTTTTCTGAAATGGAAGAAAAAATAGCAGCCATCTTGGAAGAATATATTCGGCCAGCCGTGGAATCAGATGGCGGTTTTATTTCTTTAAAATCATTTAAAAATGGAGTGGTTTCTGTTGTCTTGAAAGGAGCCTGCAGTGGGTGTCCTTCTTCATCTTTAACGCTAAAACAGGGAATTGAAGGGCTATTAACACAAAGGTTTCCAAATCAAATAAAAGAAGTTGTAGCCCATGAAGAATAAATTATTTTTTATAGCTTTTTTGTTTTTAACAATCTCCGTAAAAAGCCAAAACCGAACTTATGTAAAAGATAAGAAACTCATACCCAGAGAGCACAATGTGGATATGACTCATTTGCTCTTGGATGTAAAGTTTGAGCCAGAAATTGGAAAAGTAATTGGAAATGTTTCCTTAAGCTTCACTCCTCTTCTCAGTAAAATTGATACTCTTTATCTAGACGCACCCAACATCGAGGTTCATAGTATAAAAATGGAGGGAAAAGAAGTTCCATTTTCCCAAAATGAAAAAGGGATTACTTTAAATTTTTCTGAAGATCTAAGTTGGGGAAATAAGTATACTATAAATATTGACTACCATTGCTTCCCTAGAAAAGGGATTTATTTTATTGGGTGGAATGATAAAAAAAATCTAAGCAGAAAACAAATCTGGACACAAGGACAAGGAATTGATAATAGACATTGGATTCCACATTATGACGAAATGAATGACAAACTTATTACAGAAATTGTTGTGCATTTTGATAAAGATTATAAAGTGCTATCTAATGGAAGCTTGATTGAAAAGACAGAAGAAGAAAATAATTTAATACGGTGGCATTATAAAATTACAAAACCACATGCTTCTTATCTTATTATGCTAGGAATTGGGAAGTATAATGTATTAGAAGAAACCTCGGAAAATGGCATACCTCTTAATTTATGGTATTATCCTGATTGGGAAGAAAGAGTGTCTTCTGCTTATCATCTAAGTAAAGAAATGTTTGATTATTTGGAAAAGGAAATTGATGTGCCCTATGCTTGGGGAAGCTACTCTCAGATTCCTGTACAAGATTTTATGTATGGTGCAATGGAAAATACTACAGCTACACTTTTTGGGGATTTTTATTTTGTAGATTCCGTAAGTTTTAATGATATCAATTATGTGTATGTAAATGCACACGAACTTGCTCATCAGTGGTTTGGCAATTACATCACTTCCAGAACTTCTTCTCATCATTGGTTGCAAGAGAGTTTCGCTACTTATTATGGTTATATGGTAGAAAAGGAATTTTTCGGCAAAGATTATTTTGACAATACTAGAAGAAAAGCAAAAGAAAAATCCTTAAAAGAAGCTCTTAAAAACAATAATCCAATTGCCTGTTCTTACTCTGGTTCTGTAAGAAAGTATCCTAAAGGGGCTATGGTTTTAGATATGCTGAAATATATGGTTGGAGAAGAGGAATATAGAAGATCTGTCAAACATTATTTGGAAAAACATGCTTATGAAAATGTCGACTCGGAAGATTTACTGATTGCTTTTCATGAAACTTTGGGCTATTCTTTAGATTGGTTTTGGGAGCAATGGATTTACAAAGGTGGCGAACCCAGCTATAATATAAATTACAAAAGGATTCTGCAAGATATCACTTTTATAGTGGAGCAAATACATGATACTTCTGAACTTGTAGGACTGTTTAAAATGCCAATTGTTTTTGAAATTCATTTTACGGATAGTACTTCCATTAGAGAAACGCAATGGATTGAAAAACAGAAAGAAGAAGTAAAAATGAAAATTCCTAAGGGAAAGAAAGTAGCCTATGTTCTTTTTGATGCAGACAATAAAATTTTGAAAAATGTTGCTTTCAAAAAAACATATGCTATGCTGAAAGCGCAAGTGATTTCTGCTGAAAACTTATTAGATAGATATGATGCTCTGTTAAATTTACGGAAAACTGATTATGCAAAAAAGAAAGGGCTTCTTTTTGAGGTTTTTAATAAGGAAAAATTTTATTTATTAAAAACAGAAGTTATTAGTCAGCTGGAAAAGGAGGATGTAGAATTACTAATTGCAGATTTCACCGACAAACACAAAAACCAGAGTTCTGTAAAGGTCAAGAATGCTTTGCTCAATAAATTGGAAGTAACTGAGCAAACAATTGATTTTTTTGTAAAAGCATTAGAAGATTTATCATACAGAAATAAAGCCATTGCTTATAAGAAATTGGTGGTGCACAACCATGATATTTTGAATCAGGATATGGAACGCAACACAAATGGTGAAAATGATTATGGAAGAAAATTAAACATTACCAAATTAGGGCTTTTTATCGATTATGGAGTAAGTAAAGATTCCGTTATGGCAGTAGACCAATTAATCGAATACACATCTTCCTCTTTTGAATTTTTGACAAGAGTAAATGCTATCAATTTATTAAAAAATAGAAATATCTACAATGAAATTTTAGTGACTCATTTGTTAGATGCAATTTATAACCCTAACAAAAGATTAAATAGGCCTGCAAAGAAGTATTTGAAAGAGTTGTACAAGAATGAAGATGTAGAATCTTGGATAGATAAAGAACAGGGGAAAAACTTTTTAATTGGCAAATAACTTTGCTGCACAATCTTAAATAAAAAAAAGCCCTCATAAGGGCTTTTATTTTTTTCTGAAAATCTTGATTATGCGTGCATCCAATCTTTCTTTGCCAATAACTCTCCTTCTGTTTCAACATTATCATCATCATCAATACAACAATCTACTGGGCAAACAGCAGCACATTGCGGCTCTTCATGAAATCCTTTACATTCAGTACACTTATCTGTAGCAATATAGAAAAATTCATCTGAAAATCCTCCGTCTTCTTGATCTTCATTCGCATCTGCACTACCCCCTCCAGGAGTAGTAATTGCTCCTGCTAAATTTGTGCCATCCGCATATTTCCAAGTTTCATCAGGAGCATAAATAGCATTATTTGGACATTCTGGCTCACATGCCTCACAATTTATACAATCATCTGTTATTATAATAGCCATGTTTTATAGTATTTAATTAATTAACTGCAAAAATATTTCTTTTTTTATTATTCATGATAATATCTATGCAAAAATAACTAATTTATACTTATTATAAATAAGAAAGAGATCGGTTGTTGAAAACCCCTTAAAAAAGTTATAAAAAAGATATGTCAAAAAGAAGAACCTATGTATTTTTGCATGCAATTTACAACTCAAATAAAAAAAAATGAGCAAACAAAATGGATCTACAGAACTTGAACAAGTAGTTGTTAAATTTGCAGGAGATTCCGGGGACGGAATGCAGTTAACAGGCACCCAATTTACCGATACCTCTGCTTTATTTGGAAATGATTTAGCAACTTTTCCAGATTTTCCGGCAGAAATTAGAGCACCTCAAGGAACTGTTCCTGGAGTTTCAGGATTCCAGGTTCATATTGGAAATACAGAAATTAATACACCAGGAGATATTGCTGATGTATTAGTTGCTATGAATCCAGCAGCATTAAAAGCAAATAA
>CAWVYN010000092.1:0-4071 GCA_963934425.1 uncultured Flavobacteriales bacterium
GCCAGTTGAAGCTTTACAATCAGATAGAGCAGAACTTTTAAGTGGAGATGCCTGGCGTTCGTTTATTTTTATTGCTTTAACTTTTGGTACGCTTTGGATGTCCCTGAAGAATAAATTGCAATCGAAATATGTTATTTTGATTGTTGGAGTTCTAATTATGGCTGATATGTGGACTATCAATAAACGCTACCTGAATGACAATCATTTCGTAAGAAAGTCAAAAGTAGAAAAACCATACTCCAAAACACAAGCTGATCACCAAATATTAACAGATACTGATCCAAATTTCAGAGTATACAATCAAAGTGTGAGCACTTTTAATGACGCTAGCACTTCCTACTTTCATAAATCTATTGGAGGGTATCATGGCGCAAAATTAAAGCGTTATCAAGAGTTAATTGAAAACCACATTGCAAAAGGAAATACTGCTGTAATTAATATGTTAAATACAAGGTATGTGATTAACAGAAATGGGCAAGCGGAACAGAATCCTGAAGCACTAGGTAATGCTTGGTTTGTAAATACTGTAACTGTAGTGCCAAATGCTGATGCTGAAATTGCTGCTTTAAATAGTTTGGATGTAAAGAATACAGCAATTGTTGATACAAGGTTTAGCGAGCAAATAATAGATGAATTAGACAATACAAATGCAACTATTACTTTAACAGAATACAAGCCAAATTATTTGAGATATAATTCAAATTCAACAAAAGATGGTATAGCGATTTTCTCTGAGATATATTATCATAAAGGGTGGAATGCATATATTGATGGAGAATTAAAACCTCATTTTAGGGCAAATTATGTTCTTAGAGGATTGCAAGTTCCTGCTGGCAATTATACTATTGAATTTAAGTTTGAACCAAAAACATATCAAACTGGTGAAACTATTTCATTAGCATCATCAATTATTTTATTATTACTTTTAGCCTTTGTTTCTTTTAAGGAATTAAAATCTTAATGAAAAAGGTACTAATTATCTCTTATTATTGGCCTCCTGCTGGAGGTTCTGGTGTGCAGAGATGGTTAAAATTTTCAAAGTATTTACCAAAATATGGATGGAAAACTATAATTTACACTCCAGAAAATCCTTATTTTGAGGTTAAGGATAAAGGGCTTTTGAATGACATTCCTAATGAAACGGAAATTTGGAAAACACCTATATGGGAGCCATATACCTTAAAAGATAAACTCTTTGGTAAGGGTGACACAAGTCAAAGTGCCGGAGTTGTTTCCAATAAAAACTCATTAAAAAATAGAGTGTTAAATTGGGTTAGAGGAAATCTGTTTATTCCTGATCCTAAAATATATTGGGTTAAACCTTCAATAAAGTTTTTATCGAATAAGATTAAAGAAGAAGGTATTGGACATATTATTACTACAGGACCTCCCCACTCAATGCATTTGATTGGTTTAGGACTCAAAAAGTTGTTACCTAATTTAAGATGGATTGCAGATTTTCGTGATCCATGGAGTGAACTAGACTTATTAGATGAATTCTACCTTTCAAAATCATCAAGAAGAAAGCATAAGAAATTAGAGAATAAAGTATTGAAAACTGCTGATATTACTTTAACTGTAAGTGAAAGTTGGGTAAATGACTTAAATAGTTTGGGAGCTAATAGAGTGGAATTGATAACGAACGGCTATGATGCTCAAGATATTGATGTAAAACCAAAGATAAATGATAAATTTATTATTGGGCATTATGGTTTGTTAAATCATTTAAGGAATCCAAAATACTTATGGAAAACATTAGCTGAGCTATGTGATAAAAATGAAGATTTTAATTCTAAGCTTGAAATACATCTTTCTGGGAATATAGATGCTGAAATAATTGAGGAGCTTGAATTGTATCCAGAATTAAAAGGAAAAGTTAAGCAATTAGGTTATTTAACTCATGATGAAGTTTTAGATGAGTACAATAAAGCTGCTGTTTTATTATTGTTGCTTTTTAATTCTGAAAGCGGTAAAGGTAATTATCCTGCAAAGATTTTTGAGTACTTTGCTTTTAAAAAGCCAATTTTAGCATTTGGCCCTAAATATAGTGATGTAGAGAATTTAATTAATCAAACAAATTCAGGTAAGTACTTCTCGTGTGAGGATACAAATTTAAGACATAGCATCTTGGGACTATTCAGCAATGAGATTAGGTTTGATTTTAAAGATACTGAGCAGTTTTCTAGAGAGAGATTAGCTCAGGTTTTATCAGACTTGTTAAACAAATTATAAAATGGGAATTGTAAGAAATCAGAGTATTAAAAATTCTATAAGCTTTTATATTGGAATGGTTATTGGCGCCATAAATACTGTGATTATTTATCCAAATGTTTTTAAAGATAATCCAGAACATTTTGGTTTAATTCAGATTTTAGTTGCTTATGCACTTGTTGTTTCCACTTTTACAACTTTTGGTATTCCTAAAACATTTGTACGCTTTTTCCCTACTATCAAAGAAAAAGGACAATTGTATTTTTTGAGTTTAATTACTCCACTATTAGGATTTGTACTAGCATTACTTTCATATTTTCTGTTTAAAGAACAGATATTTGAATTGTTGAATGCAAGCACATTACTTAGAGATAATTTTTTCTACATCATTCTATTAGTATTTTTTATAGGTTTTTATGATGTGCTAACAGCAATTTCTCGTTCTTTCCTAAGTGCAGCAATGCCTATCTTTATCAATGAAGTATTCTTGAAATGTTACAGCATGTCAGTCTTGTTGTTACATTGGTTTGGATATTTTGATTTTACGGCTTTTCTTAAAATTTATTTATTTGGATATTTTTTGAAATTTATAATCTTATTCCTTATACAATGGAGGAATAATCATTTTGAATTACAATTCTCATTAAAAGATTTACACTTAAAACAAATGCTCAGTTTTGGCTTATTTGTTCTTGTAAGTGGGGCTTCAGTGATGATTGTAACTCGGTTAGACATGATGATGATTGGATCTTTGTTAGATTTGGAACAGGTTGCATTCTATACAGTTGCTTTTTTTATTGGTAATGTAATAAAAGTGCCAGGAAAATCTGTTATATCAATCTCAAGCCCTCTAGTTGCTAATGCCTGGGATAAACAAGACATGAAAGAGATACAAACTCTTTACGCTAAATCATCAATCAATCAACTAATAGTTGGAGGCGTGTTCTTTTTATGTATTTGGCTAAATGTTGATGAAATCTTTTCTTTGTTACCAGATAAGTTTCAAGGAGGTAAGTGGGTGGTTCTTTATATTGCTTTGGCTCAGCTATTTAATATGGCTACTGGTATAAATGGAGCAATTATTGTCAATTCAAAATATTATAGGTATGATTTGTATACAACTGTACTTTTAGTATTTGTAACTATTACAACTAACTACTTACTGATACCAAGATACGGTATTGATGGAGCTGCTATGGCTACTGCAATTTCTGTTTTGCTTTATAATTTTATCCGATTAGTTTTAATTAAAGTAAAAATGAATATGCATCCTTTTAGTTTGCAAACTATCTATACTGTTTTACTGCTATTTGTGATGTATTTTTTACTTGATTTACTTCCTAATACAAGTTATGCTTTTGCCGACATTATCTGGAAGTCAGGAGTAGTCCTAATGATATCTCTACCAGCAGTATTTTATCTTAATTTATCTAAGGATATCAGTTCGCTTGTAAAGGAATTGAGAGGTAAGTTTCTTGGTTAATATCCGAATTCTTGCATATTTTCTATACATAATCTCTTTATAGTTTTATAATTTTCTGCCCCAAAGAATTCTTTTAGATCTATTTCAGGATTACCTTTTGGTTGATATTGAATATTAACATAATTACTAATATCTGTTTGTATCGTAAAATCTAATGTTAAAGCTAAATCTTCAATATATTTTTTCTTATCTAATATAAAGTCCTCATACTTAACTAATACTATCTTATCTTTGTTTTGCTTATAAATATTAATTGCATGATTCCATCTAAAAGCCATTGCTTCAATATAATTAGAACTAGTATATCCAAACATACCTGATTGCAAATTTAACTTCCATGCCGGCGTTTTCTCTAGTTCAATAAAACTATTAAAGTT
>CAWVYN010000093.1:0-4066 GCA_963934425.1 uncultured Flavobacteriales bacterium
TCCTACTACATAAAATTGCTTATTCTTTGTAGATTCCTTCAAATTTTGTAATTCTAACGGATTGTTTTGTTTGGCATATTTTGTTAAAAACTTTAGATCCATATATCCTTGCTCTGAAAGAGCATGTCTGTAGCTTAAGAATTCCTTATTAACAGATACTTCTTTTGAAAGTGAAAAATATGTTTTGTATTGACTAGCTATATAATAAGACAAAGACATTGCTCCACTTGAAACACCTATATAAATATCAAAAGGATTAAATTTATTTATTAGAAATGCATCTAAAACCCCCGCTGAAAAAACTGATTTAAATCCCCCTCCCTCAATCACTAATGCTATTTTTTCTTTTTTCCCCATATATATTTTAATTATAGCAAATATAATATAAAAAGCTATGCGTGCATAGCTTTTTATATTATATTTAACAAAAGAAAAAGTTCGAAATTAGGATTGTAAGATCCGCTAAAACAGAAAACATTGATATCTATTAGAGAGAGATTGGAATTTTCACATTAATACATCTGTACATTATTAAAAAACTACATTTATTCTTTTCTCAACTGTTCCATCATCATAAATATACAAGAGGATTCTGTTGACTTGAGCTTTTGTTTTTCTTCCTAATAAATCGGTAATGCATAAAAGTTTTCTTTCCATATTTATGAACTCTATTATTGCTGTATTCATCTCACAATTTGAAGGTAAAGGATTTAACTCAAGTGGGGCGCCAGCTACTAAATTTTGCCCTAGTAACCCAGAATAATTTGGTGCATATCTTGTACATCTAAAAGTAGAATTTACCCAACCATTTTGGGAAGTAGCAATTACGTCTCCTTGTGATAAAGGGCCTGTATTTATAACAGGATTTACATATTCCCAAACCTTGTTTTTTGCATCATCAACTTCAAAAAAGGTACCATGAGCACCATCACAAATAAGGGTATTACCGCCAGCTAATCTTTGTGCTCCTGAAATATAAGAAGCATAGAAATTATTTGAAGTTGTATCGGTATAATTCCATTCTGCACTATCAGGATCAAATGTATTGTTCGTATTTAAAAAATAATTTCCATTTGCATCTTTCGGAGGATTTACAATATCAATAGAGCTATATCCTCTGCCCTGTCCATTATTAAAAATCATGATTTTACCTCCATCTTGCAGACTATCTACAATCCAATGAACGTTATGTTGTCCAAAAAGTTTTTGATCGTTTATTGTCCCTTTATCATAACCCTGAGGATTTCCCCATCTGTATAAAAAATCTCCTCCTTTTCCAGCATTTCCTCCAGCGTGAGTAGCTGCTTGTACTGTAGTTGTGCTGTGATCAATTATATAAAACTCGGAAAGTGTTCGGCTACTAATCACTATTTCGTCTGTTTGTGCATTATAGTCAATAGAATTTCCGTGTAGCCAATCTTTTTTTCCATTTCCAGAATAAAAATTAATATCCAAAAGTTCTGGGTGATTAGCAACAACTCCATAATTAGCTTTTGAAGTGTCAAAGTCTTGCACCAAATGATCCCACAAATGCCACTCCCAAACAATATTGATTCCATTATTCCCTTGTGGCTCAACTTCGAGAATGTAAGTAGCCCAAAGCTCATTGTCGGGTAATGCAGAAGGATTTCTTCCAGAGATTACGGCATCTATTACCGATTTATACTCCCAACACAAAACCAAGAAATTTCCATTTGGCATTGGTGCAATATCATGATGCTGATGGTAATTATTATCAGAAAAATTATAAGCCCATAAGAGAGTATTATTCCAATCTCTTTTTTCTACTCTGCCACCACTTCCGCCTCCACTGAATACCGTATTTTGAATTCTACACGCTCTTAACAAACTTCCGTCTTCTAATAAATAAACGGACAATCCTGGCTTATAGGTGCTTTGCCAAGAATGAACTAATTTTCCGCAATTATCAATTAAATAAGTCCCCTCATCAGGAGAGAAAAGGGTATAGCCATCAAAGGAGCCAGTATCATATTGAAACAAGCCAACTGTTTGATTTTGAGAAAATGCAATAAATGGCAGAAAGATGAAAAACGATAAAAGCTTCTTTCTCATTTTTTGATGTTCTTATTCCACAACAATTTTTTGCAAAAACGTTGCTTCACTATTTTTAACTTCTAAACAATAAATCCCTTTTGCAAAAGCAGTAATATCAATCACTTCTTTTGTATTAATAGGAACTGATTGTTTTCTCACAAAAACTTCTTGTCCTAAAACATTCTTAAGAGAAATAGTAATCTTTTTATCTTTACTATTATTGATATCAATCGTTATTTTATCTGAAGTAGGATTAGGATAAACTGTAATTCCCTTAGCAAAAGAATTATCCTCTATGCTAGTTGTCCAAACATTACCAAAATTCATTCTAATCATTGGGATTTTACTTATCCAATACCAATCTCCAAATCCTTGGCTGCCAATATTACATCCGTTATCTTGAATATAACAGGTGCTCGGCCAAGCATCACCAGAAACCCCAATTGCAGAAGTATCTAAAGGATGTGCATAGCCCCCAATTGCAGCCATATAAGTTGTGCCAGATAAAAGATTAATACCTCCAGGAATCTCAAATGTTACCCAATTATCCAGATCTACAGATTGAATTGTATAATCATCTGATTGTGTTAGCCAAATCTTTGAGCCACCCGCTGCATCAATTTCAAAAACTACTGCATAAATTTTTGCTCCAGGAACTGAGATTGGAGATACATAAGCCGAAATAGAAGTTAAATCATCTGTATCATAAATATCATAATAAGCGCCAAGAACCATTCCTCCACAATTTCTACCTACTCTCCAATAGGATTGGTAATCGTTAAAATCACGGCCCATAATACTATCGGTCGCAATGGATGAAGTTGTAATGGTGTCTGTTTCTGTAGAATCGGAAGTTGACCAAGTATAGAAATTAAATACTCCAGTATTTGAAGGAGTAAAAGTGTTGTTCGCTACAAAAATATTAGTATCCATTGTAGAAAGTATTGTGTCATTACTTGTAGAAGAAAAAACAGAAATACCAATGTCATCAAAAGCTTCTACATTTAGTTTAGTGTTTTGGGGAAGTGCGCCCAGATTTGCTACAACTCCTTCAAATTTGTAAGGATTTGCTATTGCCTGATTCATAGGATAAAATTTATACCCCATTGCAAATCCTTGTGTGGTTGGAGTAGTATGCCATCCCCCATGATTTGCTTCTATTAATTCTAATTTATTTGCTGGAGTTTCAATAATCTGCATATCATCAATCATCCAATAATATACCCTTGCTTCCCAGCCAATTCTTACATAAACAGTGGAGGAATTTCCAGCAATAGATGAAATATTCAAGCTTACATATTGAGGGTCTGAAGATTGTGTATTATTAGTTGCATTACCTTGAACATTGTAGTCGGTCCACATCATGCTATCGGTACTAATAGAAACTCTTAAACTCAAACTATTATTAAACCTGAATGTTTGCTGAAATTCCAAACTCACATTTGGATAACCAGATAAATCAATGGCATCTGTTGTAAAATAAGATTCCATATACTCATAAGTAGTTCCTGATGGCTGTCCATAATTCCAATGGTTAGCAGAGTCTGGATCAGAAATTAAAAACCCATTTGATGCAGTAGTTGAATTCATAGCAGATGATGCAGACGCTCCTTGATTACTATTCCAATAACCCCAAGAACCAGCAAAAGAATGCTTCCATGGACAAGTAGCTATTCCTCCTGATGCATTATTATTATAAGTACTCCATGCAGGAGGAAATCCGTTGCCAAAATCTTCTGACCAAAGTGGATTTTGGCTTTTGGCAGAACTTTGAATTTGTTTTTTTACTTTTCCTGTAAAAATTCCATCTGGGGAGTTTTGTTGTGCCATTAAAGATACTGAAAATATAATAGCTAAAAATAGTAGTGTTTTTTTCATGATTTATTATTTTATGATGAGGCGCAAACTTAAAGCAATTTTTTGACATAAAAAAACCCTACTAAACTTGGTAGGGTTTTGATTATAAAAACAATATTTTTTTTACTCTACAATAATCCTTTCAGTTATTGTA
>CAWVYN010000094.1:0-4012 GCA_963934425.1 uncultured Flavobacteriales bacterium
TTACTTTTATGTCATTAAAAAAGATGGTCTGCTCCTTATTTAATTCATCTTTGTAAGTATATTCTCCAGAACCTTTATATTGATTTTTACCTAAAACATTAATACTTGCCTTTTTGAAAGTATGATATTCAGTTAGGTTGTTAGCCTTTACTGTTGCATTTTCTAAAGTGCGCATCTTTGCTTTTTTCTCTACAACTACTTTTCCAGAATCTGGGAATATTATTGCATCCGCCACTTCAATTTTAGTCACCCCTCCAGCATGAATTACATAATCTTTTAAACTATAATGTGCTGTTTTGGCAAAAAAAGCTAGAGAATCTTGCAATGGATGAGAAGAGACAAATTCAGTACCTTTTGCTATTTTAGAAGTCTCCCCTAATTCTAGAAACTGCTGCTGCATATCCCATTTTAACTCATCAATATAGCAGGTGTATTGATTTTCTGGAAGTTGAACATAAGACTCTGCTCCATTAGAATAAAATCTACCTATCTTATCCTCTAAATCAATATATGTTCTAAGGTTCTTTGATTGGAAAGCAATGCCTCCAATATTATTAGCATTTACTACCAAATCTGCAGTATCTGCATTGAAAAATACTGCATTATATACAAAGAACCTGGAAGTCATTTCTGCCTTTTCTAATTTCATAATTCCACCACCTGTAAGTCCTGTAGGGCGCAATTCGACATCTCCCTCAAAAGTTGCTACACCATCATAGAAACTAAATGGATTTAGTTTTTTATAAATATTCATTACATCTTTATAAGGTTCAAAATGCACATAAGTTCTTGTATTGTTTGCCTCAGGAAATTCAATCCCTTCTCTTACAGCTAATAAGTTGAATCGCTTTGTATGTAAATTTGTGGAATCAGGGAAAAACAAAATATTATCAGATACAGAATTAGAAGTAAGATACTCTAATTCTCCACTTCCCTTTATTCCTTTATGGCTAACTTGGATTTCACTGAAATACTTGCCTTGGCCACCATACACATCAAATCCATCCTTTGGAGTTTGTCTTTTAAATCCAAGTGAATAATCTTTTTGTAGGCGCAATGTGTCATCAAAAATGGGAAAAATTCCAGCCGACTCAAAAGTTCCTGCAAACCATAAGCCCTTACCAGTAAAATTTTCTAAACTATCAATCTCAAATGGTTGTAAATGAAAGGAAACCCTTTCCCTATCATACACCCCATCATAAATACTTTTCTTATCATAATATACATAAGAATCTTGATAACTTCTAAAAACAGGATAACCTGGAAAACTATCCTTTCTCAAGCCCGATTTATTAGTGGGATGATCAATTTGCAAATCACCAGTAACCGCCTCAATTATAGTCTTCACTTTTGTTAAGATCTCATCTCCATACATGTCTCTTTGAATTGGCATTAATGGAACTGATAATTGAACTGAATCAATTTTATTTAAATCTACCCAAAAGCTATCATAATGAAAATAGAAATCTTTACCGAAAAGATTAAACCTGCCATTTCCAGCAGCAATTTGCCCAGAGAAAACAAAATCTCTATTTTGCTTAATAACAATTCTTCCACCAGTTGGAAACATATACACTTTTTGAGAATCGGATAAGACAATCTCAGGAACACCCAATACATTTAAATCTTTGGTTTTGAGATTTAATGCAGAATTTATTTGCATTTTAGTATTGTATTCCGCTAGCACTTGAGATTTAAAAGAGATTACATCATAGTCTCCTTTTCCAGATTTTGCTTTTAGATAATTATGTAGCTTTACCAATACTTTAATCCTTTGCTCTCCATAATTATAATACACAAATCCTTTATTAGAAAGGTTAGTAAGATAAGATTTAATCTGGGAAAGAGGATATCCAGCATATCTAGCAAAATCTTCTACAAAAAATGATTCTTCTCCTTTATCTTTTATGTAATTTCTAATCAGAATTAATGGATGAATTCTATCTATTCCTTGTAATTGCTGGTATTTAGCTTCTAGATAATTATTACTCGATTCAAAATACACATCAGAAACAGCAGTTCCAGGCAATGAGCCAAAGAAAATCATATCATCATCAATATTCCATTCCAAAAGTTCACAATCCATGGCTAATTGATGATAAGTATTGATAAGCGGGCTCTCAGAAACGCTACTTCTCTTTCTGTAAAGCTCCAATTTTCTTTGAGAGTTAGAATATGTAAATTTGAGAGCTGAATGATATATAGAGTCCTTATCAAAAAATACTTTTACTGCTGCCAATTGAGAAAAAATTTTATTATTTCCAATACTAAAACGGTTGGCATTTGCAATAATAATAGGCTTGCTATTTCTTTTTAAGATTATTCTTGCCTCAGCATAGTCACCACCATCTGCAATAAATTCTTTGCCTTTTAAAATATATCCTCCTTTGTAATCTACATCAGGAAAAATATCAGCAATAACTACATTTTTACTTTTTGATCTAAAATAAGGATAACTACTTTTTATATCATATCCTCCTACATCAATTTTATGTTTTAGGCTTCCAACAATAGGTTTGTTAAAAGTATATTTGTTATAGAATAGAACAGAGTCTGCATTTATCTGATCTTTTTTTAAATCAATCTTAAAATTAGCCAGAATAGCATAAACTGAATCTTCATTTAAAGCTGCTTTTCTCCAATCAATGACACCTCCTTTTCCTTCCCATTTATAATTTAAAGGCCAATATTTTCCTTTTGTTTTATACACATAAATAGTACTTCCTTTTGCTGAACAACTTAGATCAAATTCTTTATGAAAAGATAAAAAAGGATGTCCTAATTCTATTTCAAAAGTATAATCAGTTGAGGGGCAATACCAACTTACTGCCTTAGATTTTCTAAGCATCCCAGAGGAAAGAAAATCATCCGTAAAGATAAAATACAACATTAATCTTTTTGTGGTAGATCTTTCTAGTAAATTATCTACCACATTTAGCCAATTGGGAAATTTTGGAATTACCCTTTTCTGATAAGCAAACTGATTGATAGCTTTTAAGAAGTTAGAAAAATGAGGGTTTGGTCTTAGGCGTTTTTCCAGCATTTTATTAAATACTGCAATAATCTGCTTAGTATTCTTAGAATCAAATTTTTGGGTATTGATATTTTCTTCAAATTGAGAAAAAACCCTTGATAAATCTTTATTCTTTTTAGAATTTAGAAAATCATTTGTTTCTTCTAAGAACGCTGGGATTTCCTCTGAAAATTTAGTCAATTTCTTCTTCTTATCTTGGCTAAAACTACTATTAAAGCAAAGAAGAAAACTTAAAAAAAGTATTATCTCTCTCATTTCTGTAAATGCAATAATAACCAATTATCTTTTTGTTTTCTCATTTGAAAATTTAGATTTAATTTTTCTGCTTTTGACAAAATTAGAGATTCGTCATCCGTATAAAACCCACTTAATAACATCTGCCCTCCAGAATTTAATGCAGCAGAATAATTATCTAGATCTTTTAAAATTATATTTCTGTTTATATTAGTTAAAATAACATCAAATTTCTTATCTCCTAGATTGGAAATATCTCCAATTTCAAAATTTATTCTGTTGCAATTATTAAGTATTGTATTCTCTTTTGAATTTTCAAAAGCCCAATTATCAATATCAATTCCTAATATGTTTTTTGCTCCTAATTTTTCTGCTAAAACAGAAAGTACACCAGTTCCGCTTCCTATATCAAGAATAGTCTTATTTATAAAATCTAAATTAAACATTGCGTTCATCATTAAAAAAGTAGTAGCATGATGCCCTGTTCCGAAAGACATTTTTGGTGTAATAACGATTTCGAATTCCACATCAGTCTTTTGGTGGAAAGCAGCACGAACAATACACTTCTCATTGATAACTACAGGCTGAAAGCTACTCTCCCAGCTGGCATTCCAGTTTTGTTGCTTGATTTCCTTAATTTTAAAACTAAAATCTACTTTATTCTCTAAAATCGAAAAAGAATCATTTAGTAAATCCTTATTAAATAATTTTTCCTGAATATAAGCTTGCAAACCGTATTCCGTT
>CAWVYN010000095.1:0-3994 GCA_963934425.1 uncultured Flavobacteriales bacterium
AAGAACCGTGATGGATTTGCAATGGGAGCTATTATTGCTGCTGAATGGATAATTGGTAAAAAAGGCATCTTTAGCATGAAAGATGTGTTAGCACAATAATAAAATTAAAATTTTTTCTAAAAAATATGAAAAAGATAAAAGATAAATTAGGAAAGTTTTACAAATTAGTTTTCTTCATTTTCTTCACAATAATTTGGACACTTTTTGTTTATACTATAGGAGGAGAATGGCTTTACTTTATACCTCTTTTTGTGAGCGATCACCTATTTTGGCACACTTTTAATTATACCTTTTGGAAAAAAAGAGAAAAAAAGAAAAAGAAGAGAAAAAGTGAATTACATTCTTGGTTTGAAGCCATCTTGTTTGCGGTAATTGCAGCTACTATTTTACGCACATTTTTAATTGAAGCATACACCATTCCTACTTCTTCCATGGAAAAATCTTTGTTAATTGGAGATTTTCTTTTTGTAAGTAAATTAAGTTATGGTCCAAGAGTTCCTATGACTCCTCTTGCTTTTCCTCTCGTACATCATACTATGCCAGTTTTAGGAGGTAAATCTTACTCTCAAAGCATAAAACTTCCTTATCATAGAATGAAGGGATCTAATGAAGCAAACAAAAATTCTTCAATTGGAGTAGAACGAAACGATTGTGTAGTTTTTAACTATCCAGCAGAAACACTTGGGAGGCCAATCGACAAAAAAGAAAATTACATTAAAAGGTGTGTTGGGCTTCCTGGAGATAAGATTGAGTTGATAGACGGAAAACTAATGGTAAATGATGAACCACAAGAAGAATTTGAAGGAATAAAAAAACAATGGCATTATGATATCAAAACAAAAGGTAGTGGTTTGAATCCAAAAATTTTGTATGAAAAATATGACATTACGGAGGGAGGTTATGGTAGAAATCAGAATGAATATATACTAACTCTTACCAATAAAAGTAGAGATGCGCTTTCTACTTTTTCAAATGTAAAATCCATTGATAAAAGATTAAAAAAAGACAAAAAATTTGAAGAGTATATTTATCCACATAGCAAAAATTTTACTTGGAATGAAGATAATTATGGGCCACTTATTATTCCAAAAGCAGGAGAAATAATTGCTCTGACAACTAATAACCTTTCTCTTTACAAAGATATTATTGAAAGGTATGAAGGAAATTCTTTAAAAGTTGTTGGGGGAGAGATCTTCATCAATAAAGAGATTGCGACCTCATATATATTTAAAATGAATTACTATTGGCTAATGGGTGATAATAGGCATAATTCTGCTGACTCTCGTTTTTGGGGCTTTGTCCCAGAAGATCATATTGTGGGAAAAGCTCTCTTTATCTGGATGAGTTGGGATAAAAATGCAAAAGGGCTAAAAAAAATAAGATGGAATAGATTATTTAATGGAGTCAAATAAGCAATTCCTTTTTCCCACTTCCTATTTAGCTCCTATCGGGTATTATGCTGTTTTACTACAAAATCCTATTTGCGAAATTGAGCAACATGAACATTTTATAAAGCAAAGTATCCGCAACAGATGTGATATCTTTGGAGCTAACGGAAAACTCACTTTAAGCATCCCAAAACAAAGAAAAGCAAGCTCAAAAACTATTATTAAAAATATTAAGATTTCTTATGATTCTCCTTGGCAAAAATTGCATTGGAAATCCATTACTTCTGCCTATCGTTCCTCTGCTTATTTTGAGTTTTATGAGGATTTCTTTTCTCCATTCTATCAGAAAGAAGAAAAATATTTACTTGATTTTAATCTAAAATTACAAAAAACTGTTTTTAAATGTTTGCAATTAGAGGATACTTCAATCTTATCTGGTAGTTACGAAAAAGAGCCTGACAAAATAGATTTAAGAAATTCAGATTTTGAAATACAAAAACAAGAAAAATACCAAGAAGTTTTCGAAAGTAATTATGGCTTTATTGCTAATTTATCAATCCTTGACTTACTTTTTAATTTAGGACCTGAGAGCAGTGAATATCTGTTCAATATCAAAATATAGTAATTGTCAAAAAATTAGTAACTACAAACTAACAACTAATAACTATTAGTATTTTTGACAAAATTTTAAGATAATGGCTAATTTAGATTTTAATAAGAATGATGATAAGATGAGGTTACTCATCTCAGAAATGAAAAGAAGATATGCAGAGGTTACTTTGGGTGGTGGAAAAAAGAAAATTAAAAAACAACATGCCAAAGGAAAACTTACTGCTCGTGAGCGTATTGATTATCTTAAAGATAAGGATGCAGAGTTTTTAGAAATAGGAGCTTTTGCAGGTAATGGAATGTATGCAGAATACGGTGGCTGTCCATCAGGTGGTGTTGTTGCTGGCATCACTTATATAAAAGATAGACAATGTATTGTTGTTACAAATGATGCAACAGTTAAAGCAGGTGCTTGGTTCCCAATTACAGCTAAAAAGAACTTAAGATTGCAAGAAATTTCAATGGAAAACAGACTGCCAATTATTTACCTTGTAGATTCTGCTGGAGTATTCTTACCAATGCAAGATGAGATTTTCCCAGACAAGGAGCATTTCGGAAGAATTTTCAGAAACAATGCTCGTATGAGCTCTATGGGTATTACACAAATTTCTGCAATCATGGGATCTTGTGTTGCTGGGGGTGCTTATCTTCCTATTATGAGTGATGAAGCACTTATTGTAGATAAAACTGCATCTATATTCTTGGCGGGAAGTTACTTGGTTAAAGCTGCTATTGGTGAGATTATTGACAATGAAACATTGGGTGGGGCCACTACTCATTGCGAAATTTCTGGAGTTACAGATTATAAAGCTAAAGACGATAAAGACGCTTTAGATAAGATCCGTGCTATAATGGATAAAATTGGGGGTTACAATAAAGCTGGTTTTAATAGAACAGAATCAAACTCTCCTAAAGAAAATGAAAAAGAAATTTACGGAATTATCCCTAGAGATAGGGCTAAACCTTATGATATGAAAGAAATTATTGCTCGTTTGGTTGATAAATCTGAATTTGAGGAATACAAAGAAGATTACGGACAATCAATTATTTGCGGATATGCAAGAATTGATGGTTGGGCAGTTGGTATTGTTGCTAATCAGAGAAAAATAATTAAAACTAAAAAAGGAGAGATGCAATTCGGTGGGGTTATTTATTCAGATTCTGCAGATAAAGCAGCTCGTTTTATTGCCAATTGCAATCAGAAAAAAATACCTTTAGTTTTCTTACAAGATGTTACTGGTTTTATGGTAGGTTCTCGTTCCGAACATGGAGGGATTATTAAAGATGGTGCTAAAATGGTAAATGCAATGAGTAATTCTGTTGTACCAAAATTTACCATTATTATTGGAAATTCCTATGGTGCTGGGAATTATGCTATGTGTGGGAAAGCTTACGATCCAAGATTAATTGTTGCTTGGCCAACAGCAGAATTAGCGGTTATGGGAGGAGAACAAGCAGCAAAAGTACTTCTCCAGATTGAGAAGACATCTCTAAAAGCTAAGGGAGAAGAAATAGATATGGAAAAAGAAAAGGAACTTTTGAAAACAATTACTGATAGATACAGTGAACAGACATCTCCCTATTATGCGGCATCCAGATTATGGACAGATGCCATTATTGACCCACTAGAAACAAGAAAAGTTATTTCAATGGGAATTGAGGCAGCCAACCACTCCCCTATTAATAAAGCATATAATCCTGGGGTTATTCAGAGTTAAAATAAATGCATTTTCTATCTTTGCATCTTTAATAATAAAAACTAATGATTAACATTACTCTTCCTGATGGAAGTATTAAACAAGTAGAAAGTGGAATTTCTGCTATGGATATAGCTATTGGGATTTCTGAAGGATTAGCACGAAATGTACTATCTGCTAGTGTAAATGGAGAAGTTTGGGATACCAACAGAGCTATCACCACCAACTCTACTCTTACCCTACATACTTGGAATGATAAGGAAGGAAAAATGAGTTTCTGGCATTCTTCTGCTCACATTA
>CAWVYN010000096.1:0-3947 GCA_963934425.1 uncultured Flavobacteriales bacterium
ATGGTCTGAGCTAAGAAATATGATTCTATTTTTTTTATTTGATTGAATAATCAAATCTTTTTCTCTATAACCTAGATAGCTAATAATTAAGGTAATGGGCAGTTTATCTAATGTATTGATTTGGAAAAATCCATCTAAATTAGTGGCTGTTCCAATGGATGTCCCTTTAATCACAACATTCGCTCCAATCAATAATTCTTTAGTATCTTTATCTTTTATTTTCCCAGAAATAATAGTTTGGGCAAAAAGAATCTGACAACAAGAGAGTAAAAAAAGAGTAAAAAGTTTATTCATGAAAAATAATTAAATAAGTTCGCAAAGTACAATTTTCAAGAGAAATAAATGCCAAAAATAATTTTCAATCATAAAATATTAAATAAAAAGGAGCTAAAATTTTCTATTGATAATAGAGCTTTTTTGTATGGAGACGGTTTGTTTGAAAGTGTAAAAATTATAAATGGTAAACCATTTAACTTAGAAGCTCATTTAAAGCGTTTATTCTCTGCTTCTACACTGTTAGATTTACAAATAAACGCAAGCAAAAAAGATTTCATAAATAATATTGATTTTTTGATAAAGGAAAATAAAATTACAAAAGGAGGAAATTTAAAAATAATAGTTTTTAGAGAAGAAGGGGGGAAGTTTCTTCCAGAAAATAATTCTACTTCTTTTTTAATAATAAGTAAAGAATCTGAGAATAATTTGTTTAAATTAAATAAAAATGGATTAGATTTAGGGTTATTCAGAGATCAGCTAAAGCCAAAAGGTGAGTTGTCTAATTACAAATCAATTAGTGCTTTGCAATCAATAATTTGCTCACTTGATACTAGAAAAAAAGCAAAAGAGGATTGCTTAATGTTTAACCCAGAAAACAATATAGTTGAGAGTTCTAATTCCAATGTATTTTATGTGAGAAATAGACTGATATATACACCAAAATTATTGGAAGGATGTGTAGATGGAACTATGAGGAATTGTATTTTAAATTTGAAAAATTTGGATTTTAATATTATTGAAACGGAAGTAAGAACAGAAGATATTTTAGATGCAGATGAAGTCTTCTTAAGCAATGCTATATCAGGAATAAGATGGGTGAGTAGTATTGAAGATAGAAAATTTTCTCAGCAAAATATATCGCAATTACTGACAGAAAAAATCAATCAATTAGTTTAGAAAAGGATCTGCAGGCAGATTGGTCCAAATAGCATATTTGGAATCCATTTTTTTAATAAAGGAACTCCAAAGTTCTTTGTTTGAACTCAATTTCATACAACAAGCTTTGTCAGAAGGTGCAATAATCCAAGAGTTCTCTCGAACTTCAGTTATTAATTGGTTTTTATCCCATCCGGAATAGCCAGCAAAAAATCGAATATTACTATTATCTACCTTATTATTCTCTACCATTTTTTTTACTACTTCAAAATCACCTCCCCAAAAAAGCCCTTTCATTATTTCTTGTGATCCATCAATTTTTTCCCCAAATGTATGTACATAATGCAGAGAGTTTCTCTCAACAGGACCACCAATATATATTGGAAAATCAGATTTTGGAAAATTTTCAATTAAATGATGAACCTTTATTTTAGTTGGTTGGTTTAGTACAAAACCGACACTCTCATGCTCATTATGTACTGCCAAAAGAATTACAGAACGAAAGAAATTAGAGTCCTCCATAGATGGTTCTGAAATAAGCAATCTTCCTTTTTTTGGTTTTAACATTTAAGCCGGTTATTTTTATTAGTTTTGGGGCTAATTTATAATAAAAGGTGAGGCAGCTAAAAAGTAAAATAAAAAATTTACGAGAAGATTTCAACAAGTATAAAATTAACTTTAAAAAGCTTCCGAAAAACCCTCTGACTTTGTTCAGTAAGTGGATGGAACAAGCATTAAATAAAAATAAAGAAGCAATATCTTTTGTTTTATCTACTGTAAATGAAAAAAATATTCCTTCTTCTAGAGTGCTTCTTTTGAGAGGATTTAATGAAAATGGTTTTGTCTTTTTTACTAATTTCAAAAGTGCAAAATCTGCAGATATTAATAATAATAATAATGTAGCATTGATTTTTTATTGGGCTGAATTTCAAAGGCAAGTTCGTATTGTTGGAAAAGCAGAGAAAGTTTCAATAAAAGAAAGTGATAATTATTTTAATTCTCGTCCAATAGAAAGTAAAATAGGGGCATGGATATCAGAGCAAAGTGCGACTATTGGGTTGTATTTTAAGTTTGCTGATGCCATGGATGAATTAGAAAGTAAATTTAGAGGTAAAAAAATTAAACGCCCAAAACATTGGGGAGGATACAGAGTAAGAGCAGGTAGTATAGAATTTTGGCAAGGTCGTCCATCTCGTTTGCATGATAGAGTAAAATACACTTTTGATAAAGAAAATTGGGAAAAACAAAGGTTAGCACCTTAAAGGCTAAGATTTCTTTTTTGTTGCAGTTTTCTTTTTTGTAGTTTTCTTTTTTGTAGTTTTCTTTTTTGTAGTTTTCTTTTTTGTAGTTTTCTTAGCAACTGCTTTCTTTTTTATTTCTACTTGTTCTTTTGGCTCTTCTTCTTTTACCTTTTCTACTTTTTTTGGCACAAAAGTATGAGTAGCTTTTTTTCTTGGCCTTAATTTTCCATAAGAACCAAGTCTTATTTTTCCTTTTTTAGTTTTTCTATCTCCTTTTCCCATTTAATTAATTTAATCGCCAAATATAATAATTTCTCAATCTATGAGGTGACTATTTTCTAAATAAATCGCTTTTCAATCAATTCTGATTCCTTCACACTACTTCTGAGCCAATTTAGCATCACTTCATCTTTCTCTTTTTCAGATAGTTGACAAGCTATATTATACTCTCGTATTTTACCAACAACCACTTGCATGCAAAGTGCTACTGCTACCGAGATATTGTAACTTTCGGTAAATCCATACATTGGAATTCTTACTTTCTCATCTGCCATTTCTAATGCTAAGGGAGAAAGCCCTTCTTGTTCTGATCCAAAAAGTAAAGCTATTTTTCCTTTCTTAATATCAATATCATGAATACTTTTTGTTTTATGTGGACTAGTTGCTATAATTCTATATCCATTCTCTTTTAATTTTTTCAAACAATTCTTTGTATTATTTTTCTTCTTATTGTAGAAAGTTTGTGTAAGCCATTTCCCTGATCCTAAAGATATATTTGGGTGTGAATTATAATTGTTTCTATTTTCAATAATATGGATATTTTGTACCCCAAAACCATCGGCTGTTCTAAGCACTGCACTTGCATTCTGAGAATGAAAGATATCCTCTAAAACTATAGCTAGATGATTTGTTCTTTGTTTTAAATTATGATTTAACAATTCAAGTCTTTCTTCTGTAATAAAGTCAGAAAGATGGGTAATTAACTGCTTTTTTTTCTTAGTATCCATTAGCAAACAGTAAAACTATTTTCCATCTGAAATCCAGTCAAGAAACTATTAATATCCATTGCTTTTTTTGCTTCCATTTGTAATTTCAGAATAGAAATAAACCCATCTTTTACTACAATTTTAAGGTAAGTTTTATTGTCGGTAACTATGCTAGAAGTTTCTAATGAATGTTCGATCTTTTCAAAATCAGAAAGAAGTAATCTTATTCTAAGTTTCTTTTCGTTTTCAACCAAAAGATAAAACCAAGATGAAGGACAAACTGATACATCTTTTAGGATCGTGTTATTCTCAAGGCAAGGAGACAGGCCTCTTATTAAATTATGTATTTCAGCAGACGATTTATTCCAATCAATTCTTAAAAGCTCCTTATTTAATTTTGGTGCAGTTTTATCAGATGATTCTACTTTTTGGATAATTTCTTTTATTGAATTATTTTTAAGGTTTTCTATAGTTTCTAAAAGAAGATTAGTTCCATTTTTCATCATAATATTATGCAAGCTTGCAGCTGTGATTTTACCATCTAATGCTATTTTCTCTTGCAAAAGAA
>CAWVYN010000097.1:0-3910 GCA_963934425.1 uncultured Flavobacteriales bacterium
CTTTATCTTGCAATGATCTAAGATTATTTTTTAATCTTAAGAAACTGTCATATTCTTTTTTGTATTCTTCTAAAAGAGGATTATGGGCACAAAACTGATCGAGCAAAAAAAGTTGATTATTTACATCTTTCAAAGCCAAGGATTGATGTTGAGAATGTACTTCAATAATTCCGCTACAAAATAATTTTAAAACAGAAAGGTTAACAGGTGTATCATTTATAAACGCTCTACTTTTACCAGAAGGTGTGATTTCTCTTCTTAAAATAGATTTCCTCTCAAAATCAAGATTATTATCCTTAAAAAAAGATTCGTATCGCTTTTTATCAATTATAAACTTACCTTCAATAATACATTTCTTTTCAGGATTATTTAAAGCAGAAATATCGGCTCTTTGCCCTAAAATTAAGGAAAGACCTCCAAGCATTATAGATTTTCCAGCTCCTGTTTCTCCTGAAACCACATTAAAACCATCTTGAAAATTGACAGAAAACTCATCAATTAGCGCATAGTTTTTTATTAAAAGATTTATCAGCATTTATTTTCCTTCACTTTGTGCAGCTATTGCTTGATATTTTGTAGAATTAGCAGGATCAATTTCTGTTAAAAGCTTGATGACTCTTGCTTGTTCATTTGGAAATGCTTCTGAATAAATTTTGATAATCTCATTTGCTTTTGCATCAAAGAAAATCTTCAAAATAAAAGCAGAAGGATTGTTCTGATAAATACTTCTTAATTCCTGAAGTGCCTCCGTTATTTCGTATCTTCCATCATCTACCTTATCCGACATTAAATCCATTCCTAATCTGTGATATCTATAGTAACAATTATGAATGTTCTCATATCTTGTGTCTAGTAAATCATGAACTAGCCAGTATCGATTTTTATCACTTTCAAAGGCCTTCCAGCCAATTTCCCTTGCATTTTGTGCATTATTCACAATATTTTGTGCTTTAATATAATAAGAAGCGCCTCCATACTCTGAAAAAGTGTCAAAATCAAGTCCCAAAATAATATACACATAATAAGCCAAAACGGAAGTGAGATTCGAAATATGAGTATTTTCGTTAAATTCTAAAGATTGGTATTCTAAATATCTAAATCGAAAATTGTTGTCCAAATAATTCAGCATTGTCGATTTGTAGGAGGTACCAAAAATTGGGCGAGTACTTTGTACTTGAATCGACGCTTTGTATTCATCATTCGACACTTTTTCCTTTATGTTAATTAGGAAACTACATTCTATCCTTTCTTCATTTTTGATACTTGCTGATGTCCATTTTCTGTTATTTATAAACTCATAAATATCAGTTTGTAGAGTTTGAAATATTTTTCTATCGCTAGTTTGTATTTGGCCTGCATGTACTTGTACATTACAAAATATTTCTTGTGCATCTACCTGAAGAGAAATATACATTATAAAAAAAAGAAATACTTTTCTCATTATAATTTTTGTATGATTTTATCCATTATGTCTTTAGCAACTTCTGACTTATGTTTTAACTCAAATTCTTGTACATTATTATCTTTTTCAATAATAGTAATTTTATTGGTATCATAAGAAAATCCTGCTCCTTTATCGTTTAATGAATTAAGAACAATCAAATCCAGATTCTTCTGTTCTAATTTTGCAGTTGCATTTTCCATCTCATTTTCTGTTTCTAAAGCAAAGCCAACCAATATTTGATTTTCCTTTTTCATTTGGCTTACCTCTAATAAAATATCATTTGTTTTTTGAAGTGTTATATTCCAATTCTCTTCTGATTTTTTTACTTTTTGAGACTCTAATCTGTCGGTTTTATAATCAGAAACTGCTGCTGAGAAAATAGCAATATCTGAAATTTGAAAATACTTTTGAACTTGGCTTTGCATCTCTTGAGCTGTTTTCACATCAATTTGTAAAATACTAGAATGTATTGCTTTTAAATTAGAAGGTCCCATAATAAGAATTACTTCTGCCCCATTTTCAGCAGCTTGCATGGCTAAATGATATCCCATCTTTCCAGAGGAATGGTTTCCTATAAAACGAACTGGATCAATTGGCTCATAAGTAGGACCTGCAGTAATCAATACTTTTTTCTTCGAGAGAGATAGATTTCCTGCTAAATCTTTTAAAATAAAATCCATAATAGCTTCTGGTTCTGCCATTCTCCCCTCTCCTACTAAACCACTTGCTAATTCACCAAATTCAGAAGGGATTAGTTTATTACCAAAACTTTCTAATTTCTGCATATTTTGCTTTGTAGAAGGGTGTTTATACATATCCAAATCCATGGCTGGAGCAAAATATACCGGACATTTAGCAGACAGGTAAGTAGCTAACAAAAGATTATCGCATTCTCCAATTACCATTTTCCCCATAGTTTTAGCAGTAACAGGTGCAATAAGCATCAAATCAGCCCAGCTACCTAATTCCACATGACTTATCCAATGCTTTGAATCTTCATCAACCATTTTGGTAAGCACAGGGTTCTCTGATAATGTAGAAAGTGTAAGAGGACTTACAAAATCTAAGGAGGAATTCGTTTGAATTACCTTAACTTTTGCTCCTGCTTTTTTTAACTCTCTAACAATAAAAGTAGATTTGTAAGCAGCAATACTAGCAGTAACTCCTAATATTACTTTTTTACCTTTAAGCATCTTTCTCTTCTGATTTGTTTCCAGGAAGTTCTTCCTCTTGCTTTTCCACTTCTCTTATATACACCTCATCTTCTAAAAGTTCTTTTACGGCAATTGCCCAAGGTTTTGGGAGTCTTTCATAGAATTTTGACACCTCAATTTGCTCCGTGTTTTCAAATACTTCTTCTAATTCGTCAGAATAGGTTGCAAATTCATTTAGTTTTGCTATAAGTTCTGTTTTCATTTTTTCGCTTATTTGCTCACTTCTTTTTACTAAAATAGATAAAGATTGATATACATTGCCTGTTTTATTGACAATATCCTTTACATCTCTTGTAATTGTTGTCTGTTCTGCTCCTGTTTTTTTGAATTCCATAATTTTAAGTTTGTTTAATTTTCTCTATTAGTTTTAATGTCTTTTGCTCTATATTTTTTGCTTGTTTTAAAAATTGACTTTCAGGGTATCTTTCTGTAAACTCATAAAAAGCATCTATGGTGTTTTCCAATCGTTCTTGTTTTTTTGTGCTGATACTATTCTTACCTAGTTGAAAAGAAGATTCAACAATAAGAAAATAAATGTCTTCTTCATACTTACTTCCTGGAAAATCGATAAGTACATTTTGTAGTGCAATAATTGCCGATTTGTGATATTCAGTAATCACATATTGTTTGGCATTGAAGAATGCTTTCTTAGCCAGTTTCTCTCTCAGTTCATCTATTAGATTATTGCACTGCTCTACTCTTTCACTTTTAGGATAAAGATTGGTAAAAAGTTGCAACTGATTGATGGCTTTATAAGTATTCTTACTATCTAATTTGTAAATAGGAGATTCTAAATAAAAAGAATATGCAGTCATATATTGGCATTCTTCTGTATGTTTTCCATTAGGATAAGTTCTTGAGTAAGTATCAAACAAATAACTTGCTAGCAAATACTCCCCCAATGAATAATGACAATAGGCATAATAATAATTCACCTCTTCTGCTTTTGCAGATCCTCTAAAAGTGGTAGATAGTTCTTCTAAAAGTGGCAGTGCCCTATTGAAATCCTGTTTTTCATAATATATCACTGCTTTTTCAAACTTGAAATTAAGATCGGTACTTTTAAGTATTTTTTGGTATTTACTGCAAGAGGTAAATAGGAGTAAAAACAATATAGGAATAAGTATTTTTTTCATCATTAAATTTAAGAGGCAGCAAAAGTAAAACTAATAAATGGTCTTTGCAAAATTATTTTTCAAATGTCTATTTCTTATGCTATGCATAGTAAAACAAAAAATATTTAATATTATTG
>CAWVYN010000098.1:0-3907 GCA_963934425.1 uncultured Flavobacteriales bacterium
GGAAGTATTTACCGACCCATCTTATTATGGGCAATTAATGATTACTACCAATGCACATATCGGAAATTATGGTGTGCATTCTGATGAGGTGGAATCTGATTCTATGAAAATTGCAGGACTTATTTGCAAGAATTTTAATAAAGGGTTTTCTCGTGAATTAGCAGATGGAGATTTGTGTCAGTATTTTCAAGATCAAAATAAAATAGTTGTTTCTGATGTGGATACCAGAGCTCTTGTAAGGTATATTCGAGACAAAGGAGCAATGAATGCTATTATTTCAACCGAATCCACTGATATTAACACCTTGCAAAAGCAATTAGAAAAAGTACCATCTATGGAAGGACTGGAACTTTCTTCAAAAGTTTCTACTGAAAAACCTTTCTTTTTTGGAAATAAAAATGCAAAATATAAAGTTGCTGTTTTAGACTTAGGCGTAAAAAAAAACATTTTAAGATGTCTTTCGGAAAGAGACTGTTATTTACAAGTTTTTCCAATGCATACTTCATATGAAGAAATGAAAAGGTGGAATCCGGATGCTTTCTTTTTGTCCAATGGACCAGGAGATCCTTCTGCTATGCCTAATGTTATTGAGGAAGTCAAAAAAATCACTGCTGATGGAAAGCCAGTTTTTGGTATTTGTTTAGGACATCAAGCTTTGGCACTTTCTGAAGGAATATCTACATATAAAATGCATAACGGGCATAGAGGAATCAATCATCCTGTAAAAAATCTAGTTACTGAAAAAGCAGAAGTAACCTCTCAGAATCATGGCTTTGGTATTTCAAAAGAGGATATACAAAATAATCCTAATATTGAGGTTACTCACATAAATCTTAATGATGAGACTATTGAAGGAATAAAGTTCTTAAACAAGAATTGTTTTTCTGTTCAATATCATCCTGAATCTTCCCCAGGTCCTCATGATTCTAGATATTTATTTGATCAGTTTGTGGAAAATATTAAAAATAATAATGAGTAAGATAAAAGAAATCCACGCCAGACAAATTTTAGATTCAAGAGGCAATCCCACAGTTGAGGCAGAAGTAACAATTGGAAATGGAATTATAGGTAGGGCTTCTGTTCCTTCTGGTGCTTCAACTGGAAAGCATGAGGCGGTGGAACTTAGAGATGGAGACAAGAGTGCTTATTTAGGAAAAGGAGTTTTATTTGCTGTAAATAATATTAAAACGGAGATTCGTAATTCAATTGTTGGCTTTGAGGTAAGCGAACAAACTTTGATTGATAATACAATGATTGAATTAGATGGTACTCCCAATAAAGCAGTTTTGGGCGCAAATGCTATTTTAGCTGTTTCCATGGCCTGTGCAAAAGCAGCATCTAAAGAGCAGAACAAAAATTTATTTACTTATATAGGTGGAAATGATGCACGCACTCTCCCCATTCCTATGATGAATATTCTAAATGGCGGTTCGCATGCTGATAATAGTATTGACTTTCAAGAATTTATGGTAATGCCAATTAGTGCATCTTCTTTCACGGAAGGATTAAGAATAGGGACTGAAGTTTTTCATCATTTAAAATCAGAACTAAAAAATCAAAATTATTCTACCAATGTTGGGGATGAAGGAGGTTTTGCTCCTAATTTAGGATCTAATGAAGAAGCGATTGAAGTGGTGTTGAAAGCTATTGAAACTGCTGGTTATCGCCCTGGGGAAGACATATATATTGCCATCGATGCAGCAGCCTCAGAGTTTTACAATTCTGAAGAAAACGCATATCACTTTCATCAATCCACTGGAGATAAATTAACTTCTTCTGAGATGGTAGATTATTGGACTGATTGGGCCAAGAAATACCCAATCATTTCTATTGAAGATGGATTGAATGAGGATGACTGGGATGCTTGGAAAGATTTAACAAATAAGATTGGAGATAAAGTGCAATTGGTTGGAGATGATTTATTCGTAACTAATGTGGAAAGATTAAATAAAGGAATTGAAAATGGGATTGCTAATTCTATTTTAATAAAAGTAAACCAGATAGGAACCCTTACAGAAACTATTAATGCTGTTAAAATGGCACAAAAAAATAATTATACTTCCATAATGAGTCATCGTTCAGGAGAAACAGAAGATACCATTATTGCTGATTTGGCTGTAGCGCTTAATTGTGGGCAAATAAAAACAGGTTCAGCATCTCGTTCTGATAGGATAGCAAAATATAATCAGCTTTTAAGAATTGAAGAATTTTTAGGAAATGACGCGCTTTATCCATCAAAAAACTTTATATTCGGCTAATTAAAAAATTAACAAAGAATATGGCGAAAAAGGTAGAATTATATTATAATGGTAAGAAATATGACCTTCCAATTGTTGAAGGTACAGAAAATGAAATTGCAATTGATATTAGTAAATTGCGCCAAGAGGCAGGAATGATTACTTTAGATAAAGGATTTAAAAATACAGGATCTACAGAAAGTGCCATTACTTTCTTGGATGGCGAAAAAGGGATCTTACGCTATAGAGGTTATGCTATTGAAGAATTAGCAGAAAAATCAACCTTTTTGGAAGTTGCATTTTTACTGATATATGGAAACTTACCAACTACTGAAGAATTAGATAAATTTAAAAATGATATTTCAGAACATACTTTGGTACATGAAGATGTAAAAGCTATTTTAGATGGGTTCCCATCCAAGTCGCATCCAATGGGTGTTCTTTCTTCCCTTGTCTCTTCTCTTACTGCATTTTATCCAAAATCATTAGATCCGAATCGTTCTGTAGAGGAAGTAAATGGAACAATAATTCGTTCTATTGCAAAACTGCCAACTCTAGCGGCTTGGAGTTTTAAAAATAGAATGCGCCAGCCAGTAATTTATCCCGATAATACTTTGGATTATTGTGAGAATTTCATACGAATGATGTTTTCTTTACCAACAATTCATTTTGAAGTAAATCCTGTAATTGCTTCAGCTCTTAACAAACTTTTGATTTTACATGCTGACCATGAGCAGAATTGTTCCGCATCAACAGTTAGAATTGTGGGCTCTTCTCATGCTAGTTTATATGCGTCCATTTCTGCAGGAATTGCAGCGCTTTGGGGACCGCTACATGGGGGAGCAAACCAAGCAGTAATTGAGATGCTCGAACAAATAAAAGAAGATGATGGTGATGTAAATAAATATGTAGAAAAAGCAAAAGACAAATCAGATTCTTTCCGGTTGATGGGTTTTGGACATAGAGTTTATAAGAATTTTGATCCAAGAGCAAAGATTATTAAAAAGGCAGCTGATGATGTTTTAGAACAATTAGGCGTTGAAGATCCTATTTTAGACATTGCATTGAAATTAGAAGAAGTTGCCCTTAAGGATGAGTATTTTAAAGCAAGAGGATTGTATCCTAATGTTGATTTTTACTCTGGAATTATTTATAGAGCACTTGGAATTCCTACAGATATGTTTACTGTAATGTTTGCTCTTGGAAGACTTCCTGGGTGGATCTCACAATGGAAAGAGATGAGAGAGAATCATGAACCAATTGGAAGACCTAGACAAGTGTATATAGGTGAAAATGAAAGAAAATATGTTCCTATAAAGAATAGATAAGAAAATTTAATTCTAATAAAAAGGGAGTCAATTGACTCCCTTTTTTTATTTTTGGGCTATGGCTTACAAATCCTTACATAAATGTATTTCTGATTTAGAAAAAAAAGGTGAAATCAGAAAAGTACCTGAGGAGATAAATCCGGATTTAGATATGGCTACTATGCATTTGGATGAGTTTGCTAAGGGAGGTAAATCAATTCTTTTTGAAAATGTAAAAGGAAGTAAGTACAAAGCAGTTTCTAATTTGTTTGGAACATTAGATAGGAGTAAATTTATGTTTCGTGATAGTTTGCAAATTGTAAAAGAATTGATTCATATAAAAACTAATCCTATTTCTGTATT
>CAWVYN010000099.1:0-3848 GCA_963934425.1 uncultured Flavobacteriales bacterium
ATTACCGTTCCTTTTTGTGGTTTTTCTTGAGCAGTATCTGGGATAATAATTCCAGAAGCAGTTTTGGTTTCTGCAGCAGCAGCTTGTACAAGTACTCTGTCTGCTAGAGGTGTAATTTTTGTTTTAGACATTTTTTATTTTTTTAAGTTAAAATTCTGTTCTGAAAACTATAACTGCATAAAGCGTGCCAAACGGGGCAAGATGTAAATTTGTCAGTTTTTTTTCAGAAAAATGATTATTGCTCGTCAGCATTTGGAGTTGCAATTGGCAAATTTGGTACTTGTTGCGGCACAAGAGACTGATCAATTTGTTCTTGCATAATTGATTCTGGATCTTCGGTATTCACTCTAGGAATAGCAAAGTTAGATAATAAGCTAAGCGAAATAAGTGCTATTGCCAATGTCCAAGTAGCTTTTTCCAAAAAGTCAGTTGTTTTCTTGACACCCATCATTTGGCTTGCGCCTCCACCAAATGTGGAAGAAAGTCCGCCTCCTTTTGGATTTTGAACCAGTACAACTAATACCAATAGGATACAACAAATAATAATAAGGATTGCAAAAATTGTATACATTTTATTTTTCTTTTAAGTCGTAAATTAATTTTATTTGGTTTGCAAAGAAACTACTTTTTTGTGGAAATTTCAAACTTAATTTCTCATAAGCTGCAATTGCCTTATCGTAATGTGTTTGTTCTAGATATACACGAGCCAAAGTTTCTGTAACAATTTCATCATTTTCTATCAAACTTTCCTTTGCTGATTGGATTGGAGAGAAGAATTTTTCTCTTTTTGGTTTGCTAATTCTTGTCTCAGTTTCAATGAATTTATCAATTATATTTTTTTCTTTTGCCTCTGTTCTGTCAATTTTTTTAGTTTTTGTAAGGGCTAGCCACTCAGCAAAAGAATGAGTTTCTTTTTCTGTAAATTCTAGAGGTTTGCCAATTTCTAGTTCTCTTTCAGGAGTTTGAATTTTTTCTTTTTTTTCCGTTTTTTTCGGTTCTATTTTTATTTTTGGAATCCACTCAGTCTCTTTCATGTTTTCTGTAATAAGCCGGAAAAGTAATTCCCTATTACTAGCATATGCGGCTGCTTTTCTTAGTTGTCGATTATAGCTAATACTATCGATATTGTAAAGCCCTTTAGCGAAAAGTAATTGCATGGAAGTAAAGTAGGGAAAGGCCTGCAAACTAATGCGCATATCGGATATCTCCTGTTTTCCTATTTCCATAGGGTTTTGAATATTTGCTATGAGTTTCTGGTTTCTCATTACCAGTTTACCACTGCTTTATTAAAAATATCTTCAGCCAATTCGTTTGTAATTTGCTGAATTAAAACATCTTCTGCTTCCGCTAAACTTTGTTCGCTATCATAATCAGCATAGCGAGAAAATTTCTGCTCAAAGTTTTTAGTGTCATCTTTTGTGTTTTCAAACTTTACTTTTACGGCAATTGTCAGTCGGTTTTGTGCTGCTTGATCATTGGCTTGAATGGCAATGGGTTTTACTTCATACTTTATAATTTCACCACTAAAATTTAAATCACCCAATTCCGTTTCAAAATTAAGGTTAGTTTGTTCTAAAAAATAATCTTTTAGCTGTTCGGTAAACACTTGGCTAAGAGTGGGCTCAATGGTAGCTGCACGATTAGGAAAATACTGAACAGAAACAGTTTTTACATCTGGGGAAATAGATGCTCCAGTAAAAGAATAAAAACCACAAGCACTTAAAAATACCAAGCTAAGAAGAAACAATATTTTACTACAGAAGTTACCCATTATAAATCGAATTCTTTAATTTTTCTATACAAAGTTCTTTCCGAAATCCCTAATTCTTCTGCCGCATATTTTCGCTTTCCTTTGTGTTTCTCCAAAGCTCTTTCAATTAGTATTTTTTCTTGCTGAAAAAGAGATAAATTTTGAGGCACATTAATTGCTTCATCCGTATTTTTATTTGGAATTAAAGTTACATTTCCATCTTCCAAATCATCAAATATTTTTGTAGAAGTTTCATTTGTTTTTCCCTCTTTTTGCATCAAATCAGAAGTAATTTTTTTAAGTTCAGTTAAGTCCTTTTTCATATCAAAAAGCACTTTGTAAAGTATTTCTCTTTCAGATAGTTCTCCACCATTTTCTCCCTCAAAAAGTATTGGTATTTTCTCATTTGTAGTTTTCTGAGGGATATAATTATTCAAAGTTTCAGATGAGATATTTCTTTCTTTTTCAATAACAGAAATTTGCGCCACAAAGTTTTTAAGCTGCCGAATATTTCCTGGCCAAGCATAATTTTTCAGTATTTCCATGGCATCATCACTAAGGCGAACAGGAGGGGTGTTGTATTTGTCGGCAAAATCAGCTGCAAATTTCTTAAAGAGCAAAGTAATATCTTCTTTTCTTTTTCTGAGTGCTGGAATTTGTATGCTAACGGTGTTTAGCCGATAAAATAAATCCTCCCGAAATTTCCCTTTTCTAAGAGCTTCTTGTACATTCACATTGGTAGCAGCTATTATTCGTACATCTGTTGTTTGTGTTTTAGAAGAGCCTACCTTCATAAATTCTCCATTTTCCAAAACTCTTAAAAGTCGTACTTGAGTCGAAAGAGGTAATTCAGCTACTTCATCTAAGAAAATAGTCCCGCCATCTGCCACTTCAAAGTATCCTTTTCTGCTTTCGTGAGCACCTGTAAAAGCGCCTTTCTCATGTCCAAAAAGTTCAGAATCAATAGTCCCCTCTGGAATTGCGCCACAATTTACCGCTACATAGTTGTTGTGTTTTCTTTTACTATCTTGATGAATTATTTTTGGAATATTTTCTTTTCCTGTACCGCTTTCGCCATACACAAACACAGAAATATCTGTAGGGGCAACTTGCAAAGCCACATTAATTGCGCGAATTAATTCCGTATCATTACCAATTATTCCAAATCTTTGTTTTGCCTGTTTTGCGTCCATTTTTAGATAACTTTTCCTATTAAAGTAGCAGCTGTACATTCCTGAATCTGAACCTTCACATAAGTCCCTTTTTTATGATTTTCTTTATCAAATACAACTACTTTATTTTGCCTTGTTCTTCCTTGCAATTTCTTAGTCGATTTTTTAGATGTTCCTTCAACCAAAACTTCATAAGTTTTGCCAACAGCCTCCTTATTTCTAATTAAAGAATGTGTCATTTGTTTTTCAATGATTTGGGCCAACCTTTTTTGTTTAATCTCTTCTTTAACATCATCCTCCCACTTTCTTTGCGCTGGAGTGTTTGGACGTTCAGAATATTTGAACATATAGCCAAAATCAAAAATTACTTTATCCATCAAATCTAGAGTGTCTTTGTGGTCCTTTTCTGTTTCTGTGCAAAAGCCAGAAATCATATCCATGGAAATAGCACAATCTGGTAAAATCTCGTGAATTTTTTCTATTCTTTGTAAATATTCTTCTCTGGAGTATCCTCTGTTCATTTTTTCTAAAATACGATTGCTACCAGATTGAACTGGCAAATGAATATAGTTGCAAATGTTTTTGTATTTCGCCATAATATGAAGTACATTATCTGTCATGTCTTGCGGATTGGAAGTGGAAAACCTAATCCTCAGTTCCGGACTTACATTAGCTACCATTTCCATTAGTTGCGCAAAACTAACGCTCTCTTCCTGCTCAGTTTTACTTAAATTTTTGAATTCTTTTTTCAATCCCCCTCCATGCCATAGGTAAGAATCTACATTTTGTCCTAAAAGAGTAATTTCTTTATATCCATCATTCAGTAATTGTTGGCATTCATCTACTATACTTTCCGGATTTCTACTTCTTTCTCTTCCTCTTGTAAACGGTACTACACAAAAAGTGCACATATTATCACATCCCCT
>CAWVYN010000100.1:0-3786 GCA_963934425.1 uncultured Flavobacteriales bacterium
CCACACCAACAGAAGATTCATCAATTTTATCGGTTTTAAACAAATCCATTATTGATTGTATTTCATGCAAAATTTGTTTGAACCACAATTCGTAAGTTTGATGAATGATAATAAAGAGCATTTCCTCATGTGCTGCACCCTCTTTTTTATCACTAATTAGATGTTGAGCATCCAAAACCTTATCCAGTTGTAAGTAGTTTATGTAATGAATGGATGATGTTTTTTCTGACATTTTTTGTAGTTTATTAATGGAGTAAAAGTAAGCATATGATTTATAATAGCAAAGTAGAAAGTATTAAAAAGAGATAGAAATAAATACTTAAGGATTCCACCCAAAAAGAGTAATACATTGCGACTTTATTTTGTGAAGAGTTAATCACAAGTATGGCTGATAAAAAGAAAATATAACTAAATGCTATTAAATTATGCAATTCCATGTGAAAACAAAGCATTTGCACAATGGCAATTAGTTCAGCAAGAAACAAAGCCATAACCCCAATTAATTTTGCTTTCTCTTCTCCAAAAACAATAGGGATTGTTTTCATCTTTTTATCATCAAACTTCAAATCTCTAATATCAAATGGTATGCTGATGGCAAAAACAAATAGAAATCGTGTAGATAAATGTAAAATTAGGTTTTGACTAATAAGTATATTATTTTCCAACACCAATAAAAGCATAGTAGAAATAGTCCAAACCAAAGCAATAACAAAAATTTTGGCAAATGGAATGTTTCTAATTCTAAAAGGATATAAAAGGGACAAGATCCCTGAGAGAATAATTGTAATCTGCGTTGAGGTTTTAAAATAATTAAAGTGATAAGCAATTATTATTCCAGAAATAATCATGATAAGATATGTACTAGTTTTATTTTTTACTTGCCAATCTGTTTTAAGCTGTTCCTCCCTTTGTTTTAATTTTACAACTCTTTGAAAGTTATAGGAAAAAATGGTTGCAAAAAATACAAATTGACTGATTCTAAAGTTGGTAGTTCCTAACAAAATTTCTGAACTTAGAGTAAGAGTTAAAACACAAAAAGCAACAAAAATATTGCTAAAAGTAATCCAATTAAAAATGTTTCTAAGTTGCTTTATCATGCCCCAAAATTAGTGAAAAAAGAGACTTCTTTTTTCTTTATGAAAGGGATACTTATTTATTCTGCAATGTGTAATTTTGTGCAAAATTTTAACTGATGTCAAAATACACTTTTGTTGATAGACATATAGGCCCAAGAAATGCAGAAATAAAAGAAATGCTAACGGCTATTTCTTATAATTCAGTGGAACAGCTTATTGCAGATACTATTCCAGAGAACATAAGATTAGAAAGTGACTTGAACTTACCGAAAGCTATCACCGAAAGTCGTTCTATTGAGCACATAAAAAGTTTGGCAAAAAAGAATAAAAATTATCGTTCTTATATTGGTATGGGATATTTCAATACCATTTTACCTGGGGTTATCCAAAGGAACATCTTGGAGAATCCAGGCTGGTACACTGCTTATACTCCTTATCAGGCAGAGATTTCACAAGGAAGATTGGAGGCACTTTTGAACTTTCAGACTATGGTTTGCGATTTGACAGGCATGGAGATTACAAATGCATCTCTTTTAGATGAAGCTACTGCTGGGGCTGAGGCAATGATAATGCTATACAATGCTAGAAGTAGAAAACAGAAAAAAGAGGGTGCAAATAAATTCTTTGTTTCCGAATATTGCTATCCGCAAACCATTGCGCTATTGGAAACAAGAGCAGAGCCTTTAGGAATTGAGTTAAGAGTTGGCTGTCATAAAAGTGTTAAGTTTAATGAAGGTTATTTTGGAATTTTGTTACAGTATCCTGCTAAATATGGTGAAGTATTTGACTATTCAGAGATTATAAAATCAGCAAAGGAGAAAGAAATTACAGTAGCAGTGGCTGCTGATTTACTTAGCTTAACAATGCTAAGTCCACCAAGGGAATGGGGTGCAGATGTTGTAGTAGGGACATCTCAAAGATTCGGAATTCCTATGGGATACGGTGGACCGCATGCAGCCTATTTTGCTACTCACGAAAAATACAAAAGAAATATTCCAGGAAGAATTATAGGAGTAAGCAAAGACACAGATGGAAACAGGGCTTTGCGTATGGCACTACAAACAAGGGAGCAACACATCAAAAGAGAAAAGGCAACGTCTAATATTTGCACATCACAAGTTTTACTTGCTGTAATGGCTGGGATGTATGGAGTTTATCACGGAAAAGAGGGCCTGAGAAATATCAGTAAGAATATACATTCCCTCACTGCGGCTTTGGAAGAAGGGCTAATGCAATTAGGCTATCAGCAGCTAAACAAAACTTATTTTGACACGCTTCATATTTCTATCGGAAATGTTTCCATGGAAAATATTCGCACCTTTTCAGAGGATGCAAAAATGAATTTCAATTATATAGATGAAAAAACCCTTTCTATCAGTATTGACGAAAAAGATGATTTAAACAACATTAATGAAATCTTAAAAGTATTTGCTAATAGTTGCAATATTTCTGATTCTCAGAATTTGATTGCTGAGGTTTTAAATGGAGATTACACCAAAGCAGAGGCAAGAATTCCTAAAAAACTATATAGAACATCTTCTTTTTTAGAACATGAGGTTTTCAACTCTTACCAAAGCGAAACGGAAATGATGCGGTACATTAAAAGTTTGGAAAATAAGGATTTGTCATTAACACATTCCATGATTCCACTTGGCTCTTGCACTATGAAATTAAATGCAGCTTCTCAGCTTTTTCCACTAAGTTGGGCAGAGTTTGGAAATTTGCATCCTTTTGCACCAGCACATCAGGCAAGGGGATATCATATTATGTTTCATGAATTGGAAGAAATGCTTTGCGAAATCACTGGTTTTGATGCCATGAGTTTACAACCCAATTCTGGGGCACAAGGTGAATTTGCTGGGTTAATGGTAATAAGAGCATATCATAAAAGTAAAGGTGAGGGGCATAGAAATATTTGTTTAATCCCTTCTTCTGCACATGGAACAAATCCTGCATCAGCTGTAATGGCGGGGATGGAAGTTGTAGTTACTCCCTGTGATAAAAACGGAAATATTGATGTAAAAGTACTCAAAGAAAAAGCCCAAGAACATAAAGAAAGTCTGGCAGCACTTATGGTTACTTACCCCTCCACCCATGGTGTTTTTGAAGAATCCATAACAGAAGTAACAAATATTATTCATCAAAATGGGGGGCAAGTGTATTTGGATGGAGCGAATATGAATGCGCAAGTCGGATTTACAAATCCTGCAAAAGTTGGAGCGGATGTTTGTCATTTGAACTTGCACAAAACATTTGCAATTCCTCACGGAGGAGGAGGTCCAGGTGTTGGTCCAATTGGAGTGGTGGAATATTTAAAGCCATTTTTACCTTCTAATCCTGTTGTCATGACAGGAGGAGAAAAAGCAATTACAGCAATTTCAGCAGCTCCATGGGGAAGCGCATTGGTGCTGGCTATTTCTTATGCTTACATCAAAATGTTGGGGAAGGATGGATTGAGAAAATCCACTGAACTAGCCATTTTAAATGCCAATTACATCAAAGCAAAATTAGAAAAATATTTTTCTATTTTGTATGCTGGAGAAAAAGGAAATGTAGCCCATGAAATGATTATTGATTTCAGAGAGTTTAAAAAAGACGGAATAGATGTAGTGGATGTTGCCAAACGATTGATGGATTATGGTTTTCATGCCCCAACGGTTTCCTTCCCAGTTGCAGGAACCCTTATGATTGAACCAAGATCGGAAGAGCG
>CAWVYN010000101.1:0-3752 GCA_963934425.1 uncultured Flavobacteriales bacterium
TTGTTTCAAGGTTTTTATGAATATCTTGAGTGCCACAAATAAAGCGTACTGAAGACATTCCGTAGCCGTGAGTGTCCAAAGCATTTTTTGCTGCCCTAATTACTTCAGGGTGTGAGGATAATCCTAAATAATTATTGGCACAAAAATTAAGTACTTCTTCACCAGTACTTATTCTTATATTTGCTCCTTGAGGATTGGTAATTATTCTTTCTTTTTTGAATAAACCAGCATCAATAGTCTTTACTAATTCATCTTGTAATTGCTTTTGAAATTTTCCTAACATAGTTTTATTTTTTGGAAAAACAAAAGTACACAAATAAAGAAAGGAGGCAAAAGCCTCCTCTTTATTCTATTTATAGTATATTTAGTTCCTACACTAATCCTTGATCTAACATAGCATCAGCAACTTTTACAAAACCTGCAATATTTGCACCTTTTACATAATTTACATATTCTCCTTCTGTACCGTATTCGACACAAGAAGAATGAATATCTTTCATAATTTGTTTTAGTTTTTCATCAACTTCTTCTCTTGTCCAGCTCATTTTTAATGAGTTTTGACTCATCTCTAAACCAGAAGTTGCAACTCCACCAGCATTAGATGCTTTACCTGGAGCAAAGAAGATTTTTGCATTTTGGAACACCTCAATAGCTTCCGAAGTAGAGGGCATATTCGCCCCTTCAGAAACACAGATACATCCATTAGTAACTAAAATTTTTGCTTCTTCTTCATTTAGTTCGTTTTGAGTAGCACATGGTAATGCAATGTCGCATTTTACTCCCCATGGCCTTTCTCCTTCATGGAATTCACATTCAAATTTATCAGCATACTCTTTAATTCTCCCTCTTCTTACATTCTTAATATCCATTATGAAAGCTAATTTCTCTGCATCAATTCCATTTGCATCATAAATATATCCTGAAGAATCTGAAAGTGTTACTACTTTTGCTCCTAATTCAGTTGCTTTTTCACATGCATACTGTGCCACATTTCCAGAACCAGAGATACAAACAGTTTTTGCATGGAAATCATCACCTTTAGTAGCTAGCATATTCTGAGCAAAATATACGTTTCCATATCCTGTAGCTTCAGGTCTTATTAAAGACCCTCCCCAACTCATTCCCTTACCAGTTAATACACCCGCAAACTCATTTCTGATTCTCTTATATTGGCCAAACATAAATCCAATCTCTCTACTTCCAACTCCTATATCTCCTGCAGGAACATCCGTATTTGCTCCTATATGACGAGATAATTCAGTCATAAAAGATTGACAAAACTTCATTACTTCATTGTCAGATCTTCCTTTAGGATTAAAGTCAGAACCTCCTTTACCACCTCCCATTGGAAGTGTTGTTAATGAATTTTTGAATACTTGCTCAAATCCTAAAAACTTAAGGATAGACAAATTTACAGATGGATGAAATCTTAACCCTCCTTTATAAGGTCCAATTGCAGAATTAAATCCAATTCTATAACCTCTGTTTACTTGAGTGTTTCCTTTATCATCTAACCATGATACTCTGAATATTAATACGCGCTCAGGCTCTATCATTCTTTCCAATAACATTTTCTCATTGTACTTTGGGTTTGCTTCCATAAAAGGAATAATAGTTTCCGCTACTTCCTTGACAGCTTGCAGGAATTCAGTTTCGCCAACATTCTTAGCTTCTACTTTTTTTATAAAGTCCTGAATCTTTTGTTCCATTTTTTATTTAAGATTTTGGTTTAATATATTTTTAGCAAAAATAACTATTTTTAGAAAGTGTGTATTTTTTTTAAAGTAAAAATAAAAGCAGTGATTAAGCCGCTCTTTGTAAAGCGTCGGATTTTCTAATTATTTTGATTAACTTAATTCGTGTCTCTTAGAATTAAGGAAACAGCAATTTGATATCTTTTTTCCTACCTCATTTTACCTTTTATCTTTATTTTTTATCTTGCGGAAACTTTTTTGGTAAATGTATGAGAAAAATCTACACTTTATTACTACTTACATTCTATGTGTTTTCAGTAAATCATGCGCAAACTATTTCAGGAATTGTAACTGATAAAACAACATTTGAAAAATTAATTGGCGCAAATATAATTACACAAGATGGAAAAGGAACTGCAACTGATATTTTCGGCAAGTCTTCTTTAAAACTAGAGGAGGGAACACATCAAATTACTTTTCGCTACATTGGCTATAAGGATGTTATAAAAGACATTATACTCAAAAATGGGGAGCAAAAAAACATTGACATCAAGCTAGTTGGCTCAAGCAAACAACTGAGTACAGTAGTAGTTTCAGCAGGAAAATTTGAGCAAAAATTAGAAGAAATTACGGTCTCTATGGAAGTGCTAAAGCCTTCTCTTATCGAGAATAAAAATACAACCGATATACAAACTGCATTAGATCAGGTTCCTGGAGTAAACATAACTGATGGGCAAGCAAATATTAGAGGAGGTAGCGGTTGGAGTTATGGAGCCGGCACTAGGGTACTTGTAATGGTAGATGATATGCCACTTATTTCTGGAGATGCTGGGCAAGTGCAATGGAAATTGATTGCTACTGAAAATATCAATCAAGTAGAGATAATAAAAGGTGCCTCATCAGTACTTTATGGTTCATCTGCCCTGAATGGAGTAATTAATATTCGAACTGCTTTCCCTTCACAAAAAGATATTGATAAAAACACAATTTCTTTAGTCTCTAGAATTTTGCCTGGATACACAAAGGTAAATATGCATTTTGGCTTGATTGATAAGTCTAAAAGAGAGGAGTTAAATTGGAATGGAGACAAAAGAAGGGCGTTTAAGGGTGTTGAGTTTTTACATGCTATGAAATTAAATAATATAGATTTTTCATTAGGTGGAAATATTTTTAAAGATGACGGATACAGAAAAGGAGAAATTACTGATAGGAAAAGGTTTAATTTTGGATTAAAATATAAAAACAAAAGAATAAAAGGTCTTAGCTATGGCGCTAATGGAAATTTCTTATTCCAAAGTAGTGGCTCTGTCATGATCTGGAAAAGTTTGGAAGAAGCTTATGCTCCGCTTGCTGATGAAATTACAACTACGAATGGAGATACATATAATATTGATCCTTTTATAACTTTCTCAAAAAGAAATAATCGACATTCATTAAAAACACGCTATTTAAAAGTAATCAATGATAATAGCACAAAAGGACAAGATAATGCACAAGACAATCAATCACAAATATATTATGCTGATTACCAATGGCAAAAGAGCTTAGAAAAACATCAGCTTCGTATTACAAGTGGAATCACTAACGAAATTGTTCATGCAACTGCTGATTTATTTCAGGGAAATAATTACAGAAAAAACCATGCTTTATATACTCAATTGGATAAAAAATGGGGTAAATTAAATCTCTCTCTTGGCGCAAGATATGAGTACTTTAGTATTGATTCTGAGAAAGATCATATAGTAGATGGCGATACTATTAATCATATAGCTACAGGTAAACCTGTTTTCAGAACAGGCTTAAATTATCAAATAGCAGAATATACTTATATTAGATCTTCATGGGGACAGGGTTATCGTTTCCCTTCAATGGCTGAATTATTTATCTCTACTAATCAATCTGGCCTTGAAATATATCCAAATCCTAATCTTAAACCTGAAAGCGGATGGAGTGCAGAAATAGGAATTAAACAGGGAATAAAATTTGGAAATTGGATGGGCTATTTAGATATTGCTGGATTTTTAATGCGGTATGAGGATATGATGGAATTCACTTTTG
>CAWVYN010000102.1:0-3752 GCA_963934425.1 uncultured Flavobacteriales bacterium
AAATGGTATGATGAATAAAAATCATTAAAAATGCAAAAACTGAGAACATTTTAAATCCTAATTTTTGCAAGAAAAGATCTTGCTCCCCACTTATTGTATTTTTAGGAATCACAACTTTTTCTAAGCTGGGTTTCAAAAAAGCAATTAAAACACAAGAAGTGGAATGAAACCCAATACTTCCAGAAAATATATCAAGTAAGATTCCTAAGAAAAATGCAAATAAAAGCAGAAACCACTTGGGCGTAATTTGCGGCAAACAAATTACTAGCATGATATAAAAATAAGGATTTATATATCCGTTAAACAATACTTGATTCAAGATATAAATCTGAATAAAAACAAAAACAGGCGTAAGCCAAAGGTATTTATAAAGTTGTTTAATCATCTTTTGCTTTTAGTTCTAATGATTCTTTTTCTTCTTTTATTATAGATTCTGTAACATAGACATAATGCAATCGATTTAAATCCTCAAAAAACCGAATTTTAATTTTATAAAAATTATCCCCAGGTATTTGCTGAAAAGAAATTACTTCTCCAATTGTAATTCCAATTGGAAAAATAGCAGAATTTCCACTACTAATTATAGTGTCCCCTATATTAATATTGGCATGATTTGGGATATCCTCAATTAACGTTTCTCTATAGCTGAATCCGCTCCAAAGCATTCGGCCTAAAAACATTTCGTTTTTTAATCGGACACTTATACTTGATTTTTGATGTAATACAGAAATTATCAAAGAAAATTTATCAGAAACTGAATGCACAATTCCAACAACTCCATTTGCTGTAATTACTCCCATCCCTTCTTTTATTCCGTGTCTTTCACCCTTATTTAGTGTTAAATAGTTATTTCTTTTATGTACAGAATTATTGATAACTCTTGCAGATTGATATTTAAAAAGTGGTGTTTCAAAAATCAAAGAATCTTCATGAAAAGAAATTTGTTTTTTTAATAACGAATACAGTTTTGCATTTTCTTCTGCTAAGAAAATATTAGTTTGTTTGAGTTTTAAAAAATTAGAAATATTAGCAAGAGCCTCATGTAAATTCCCAATATATTTTTGACTAAAAGTATTTATTTTATTGCCTTGATACTGATTATTACTAGCAAGTAAAAAGATGGAAAATCCTTCAATGAGAAGGAATAAAAGAATAAAATGGTATTTTTTTACAAACTGAATTAGGTTGTACATACATCAACCAATATTATTTTATTAAAAATGGAAATTTCTCAATATTTTTCAGAGCAATTCCAGTACCTCTAGCAACTGCCCTAAGCGGATCTTCCGCTACATATACAGGCAACTTTGTTTTCTGAGAAATCCTTTTATCAAGTCCTCTTAACATAGATCCGCCTCCAGTCAAATAAAGCCCAGTATTATAGATATCAGCAGAAAGTTCAGGTGGGGTTTGAAAAAGAGCACTCATTATTGCTTCTTCAATTTGCTCAATAGAATTATTCATTGCACCAGCAATTTCTTTGTAAGTTACTACAATTTCTTTTGGAATCCCAGTCATTAAATCTCTACCATGAACAGGATAATTGGCTGGCGGTTCGTCCAACTCAGAAAGTGCTGCTCCTACATTCAATTTAATTCTTTCTGCAGTAGTGTCTCCAATAGCAATATTGTGTCTTGTTTTCATATAATTTTTGATGTTGTCGGTAAATTCATCACCAGCAATTCGAATGGATTTCTCCGTAACAATCCCGCCTAATGAAATAACCGCAATTTCAGTTGTTCCACCTCCAATATCAATTACCATATTTCCGTTTGGCTCTAGTACATCAATTCCAATTCCAATAGCTGCAGCCATTGGCTCATGTATTAAGAAAACTTCTTTTGCTCCCGCATGTTCTGCTGAATCAATTACGGCTCTTTTTTCTACTTCCGTTACCCCAGAAGGAATGCAAATTACCATTCTAATAGTTGGAGTTAGTAATGATCTTTTTCTTGGAATCATTTTTATAAATCCTCTTATCATTTGTTCTGACGATTGAAAATCGGCAATTACCCCATCTTTTAATGGTCGGATAGTTTCAATTTTTTTATGTGTTTTTCCTTGCATTTGTTGTGCTCTTGTGCCAATAGCAACAATTTCATTGGTTTGTATATCTCTTGCGACAATAGATGGCTCATCTACTACTACTTTATCCTGATGGATAATTAGTGTATTAGCAGTCCCAAGGTCAATCGCTATTTCTTCTGTCATAAAATCAAAAAAGCCCATAATTTATATTTTTAATGTTTAAAATGTCTTGTTCCTGTCATTACCATACTCATATTATTGGTATTGCAATAGTCTATAGAAAGCTGATCTTTTATGGAACCTCCTGGCTGAATTACAGCTTTTATTCCAGCATTTTTTGCCAATTCTACACAATCGGGAAAAGGAAAAAAAGCATCAGATGCCATTACTGCATTATTTAAATCAAATCCAAAATTCTTACCTTTTTCTACCGCTTGTTTTAAGGCATCCACTCTTGATGTCTGACCCACTCCACTTGCCAATAATTGTTTGTTTTTGGCAAAAATAATAGCATTCGATTTGGTGTGTTTGCATACTTTGGAAGCAAATTCTAAATCAGATATCTGTTCCTTTGTAGGAGCAATATTTGTTACTGTTTCCATTTTTGATTTAGTATCAGATTTCAAATCTTTTTCTTGATAGAGAGCTCCATTTAGTGCAGTCCGAAATTGAATATTTGGTAATGTAATGTCTTTTTGAATAAGTACAATTCTGTTCTTTTTCTGAATAAGAGTCTGTAGGGCATCATCCGAATAACTTGGTGCAATAATTACTTCAAAAAATAAATTATGTATTTCATTTGCGGTTTTTAAATCCACCTCACGATTTGTAATAAGTACGCCTCCAAAAGCAGAAATTGGATCGCCTGCAAGAGCATCTTTCCAAGCATCAATCAACTTTTCTCTACTCGCAATACCGCAAGCATTGTTGTGCTTTAAAACTACAAAGGTCGTTTCATTAAACTCAGCAATTAAGTTTACGGCTGCATCTACATCTAAAAGATTGTTGTAAGATAATTCTTTTCCATTTTTTTGCTCAAACAAATCTTTAATTTCTCCAAAAAAAACTCCTTTTTGGTGTGGATTCTCTCCATAACGCAATTCTTTTTTTGTACGAAAACTTTTTTTGAAAACATCATCTTTATCTTTATTGAAATAGTTAAAAATATTTGTATCGTAATGTGAAGAAATGTTAAAAGCTGTAGTTGCAAATTGTTTTCGTTGCTTTAATGATGATGAATTACCAATACTTAGAATTTCTAATAACTTATCATATTGACTCATTTCCGAAACAATAAGTACATCTTTATAATTTTTGGCTGCTGCTCTAATTAAAGAAATGCCTCCAATATCAATTTTTTCAATTATTTCCGATTCATTATTGGTTGATGCAATGGTTTTTTCAAATGGATATAGGTCCACAATTACTAAGTCGAATTCTGGGATGTCGTATTCTGCTAATTGTAATTGGTCATTTTTTTCTTCTCTTCGGGCCAAAATACCACCAAAAACTTTTGGATGAAGCGTTTTTACTCTACCGCTTAATATAGAAGGATAGGAAGTTAAATCTTCTACTTTGTTTACGCTAATTCCTTTATCTTTAATAAATTTTTGTGTTCCTCCTGTGGAATAAATACTTACGCCAAGTTCATTTAGTTTTTTGGCAATCTCGCCTAATCCATCTTTATGAAATACAGAAATTAGGGCATTTTTTATGGTTTTTTC
>CAWVYN010000103.1:0-3656 GCA_963934425.1 uncultured Flavobacteriales bacterium
TCAGAATTTTTAGTAATGATTTTCTTTTTTGCCATAATTATTTAATTTATTTATTAAATTCTTCTAATCCACATTTTAGCCATTTTTTAAATTCGCTAACATCAGGAGTGTAGCCAATAGGATTGCTTAATAATCCCTTTTTTGGACTATAAAGCACGTAGTATGGCTGTGATGAACTAGCATAAGTTACCGCTTGCAAAGTACTCCATTTATTCCCAATAGTAGTTAAAGTTTTCTTTTTTGTTCCCCCATCAGAAGTAGGAACAACAACAGTTTCTGCATTATCTAAAAAGGTTTTCTCATCCACATAAAGTTGGCAAAGCACAAATTCATCTAACAAATTATCAACTGCAGGAAATACATTTTCCTCCATTTTTCTGCAATTAACACAAGCCCAACCCGTAAAATCGATAAATACGGCTTTATTCTCTTTTTCTGCAAAATCTATAGCCTCCCAATAATCAAAAAATATTTCTTTTTCTTCTTGCTCGTATGTATAGCTATAGCTTAGTGGTGGCGGGAATCCACTTAAAGCCTCATGCTCCCACCAATTTAGATGTGCACCAAACATCCCTGGTATTAAATAAATAGTAAAAAGGGAAAAGGAAAAAATAAAAGCATAACGCATTTTGGAGATTCTTAATAATTTGGAATCGTGAGGGAATTGAATTTTTCCAACTAAATACAATACCGTTAGTGCACCAACAATAAACCAAAGCACAAAAAATGTTTCTCTTTTTATCAAGCCCCATTGTTCTACCATGTCGGCATTGGAAAGAAATTTGATGGCCAATGCTACTTCTAAAAATCCTAATACTACCTTTACTGAATTTAACCATCCTCCTGATTGAGGAAGAGCGTCTAATAGTTTTGGAAATAGCGCAAATAAGGCAAATGGAAATCCTAGGGCTAAACCAAATCCTGTCATACCAACCGTTAATTTGGTGGCAACTATTTTAAATTCTATTCCTAAAAGAGTAACTGTCCTCACATCTCCACCTAAAGTTCCTGCTAAAAGTGACCCTAAAATTGGACCTGTGCAAGAGAATGAAACAATTGCCAAAGTTAGCGCCATAAAAAATATGCCAATTAATCCTCCAAGATTAGAGCCTGAATCAGCCTTATTGCTCCATTTACTTGGAAGAGTTAAATCGTAATATCCGAAAAAGGAAAGAGCAAAAGCAATGAAAATAGCAAAGAAAAATAGGTTGAGCCAACTATTTGTAGAAATCTGGTTTAAAATTTCAGGATCTATGTTGGGCATTAAATGAAAAGGGATGCTAAGTAAAAAATAAATTAGCATAATAAAAAAACCATACATTACTGCATTAAAGGTTCCTTTAGACTTTTCTCCTTTTGTAAAAAAGCTAACTGTGAGAGGAATCATTGGGAAAACACAAGGCGTTATAAGAGCAATAAGCCCCCCTAAAAGCCCTAAAATAAAAATAGCCCATAAAGTGTTCTCTTTAGATTTCTTTTCACCACAATCAGCAGAAGGATTATCTAAATCTACTAATTTGTCATTGTATTTTTCTGTATTTACAATATCCTGATTCGTAACTATCTTCTCTTGTTCTATCTCTTGAATACTGCCGTCTGAATTGATGTTAAATGAAAAGGGGACTGGCATTGGAAAAACACATTGAGCCTCATCGCATAACATAAAATTAATCTCTCCTGTTATCTTAAATGGATCTTTAGTTATTAATTTTATTCTCTGTAAGAAAGTAACTTCCCCTTCATAGTATTTTAATGTTTCTTCCCAAATAGGATCATAATCTTGTATAGGTGGCTCTTCTAGAACACTATCCTGTTTGATAAAAAAATCTGATTTATTAAAAGTAAATGATGTAGGTATAGGCCCTTCATCATTGTAATATTGCCCGGTAAATTGAGAGTACAAATGCCAATCCTCTTCAATGCTCGCTTTAAACTGTAGTTCAACTACTGAATCTGAAATTGTGATTTGTGAAAATCCCCAAATTACAGGATCTATAATTTGAGCATTTGTAAAAACCCCAACAAAAAGAAAGGATATTATAAATAATAGCTTCTTCATTCTTTTTTAGCTTAATTCTTGACTAATAATACTGACTAATTCTTCCGATTTTTGACTGCCAATAAGGTAAATTAACCCATCTCTGTCGGTAAGTTCTACTGCATCAGATCCTCTTGTGTAAAAACGAATAGTGCCTTTTAAATGTAAATTATAAACGGAACGATTCAGGATATATTTGCTATACTGTATTTTCTTCACCGAACGAATACTGCCTAAATCTATTTTTATTTTTCTAGAAGTCCAAAGCCCGTCTAATATGATGCTTCTGTTTTGTAATCTAGTTTCAAAGTGTAAAATAAAGACAAGCAAAATAGAAATAACTAAAATAGCTACCCCTAAAAAGAAAAATAACTCACCTGATTTTTCATGATTTTCTCTCCAATAATAAGCTACAAAACAAAAAAGTGCAAGTGCAATTCTTCTGGAAAGTGACATTTTATTTAGTCCTAGATATTGCTTTTCAAAAAATTTAATTTCTTCCATTTCTTAGCTTTTTAAAAGTTGCACAATATACGCCTTTTTAGTAGTTTCAGATATTTTACCTTTTTCTGATATCCTATGCCCAATAACCCAGATTATTTCTGATGAAGAACAAAGCACCCAAATATTTTCCTTTTCGGGAATAGAAATTTTATTGTCTACAAAAAAGTCGCTCAACTTTTTTTTACCCTTCATCCCAAGAGGCGTGAAAAAATCCCCTTTCTGCCATTTTCTTAAAACAAGTGGAAATTGTAATTTTTCATAATCGAGCATTGCAGTATTTTTATCTTTTTTAAAAGATCTATTTTCTGTAATGCTAAATGCTAAATGTATTGGGGAGAAACATTCTTTATCATTTTTATTAATTTGGATTTGAGTCTTTTTATTTGCTGAAATAGTTTGAATAATCAATTGCTTTCTGTCAATGGTTATGCGGTGAGTTGCAGAAAAAAACTGCTTTCCAGATTGCCCAGAAATACCAAGCATAATATCATCTATATTTGAAAATCCAAATGGTTTTAAAATTTCATAAAGATATGTCCCCAAAGGATTTAGTTTCTTTAATGCGTCAATTGAGATGGTAAAAAAATCCTTTCTTTTCTTTATAATTCTTTTTTTTTGTGTTTCAATTTCTAAAAAATAAATATTTGCAACTCCACTTAAATATTCCATTTCTTGGCTAATAGTATTACTAATGGAAGGGTTTATTTCTTGCAATAAAGGTATCAAATTTAGCCTAATTTTATTTCTTAAATATTTTATCTCTTTATTACTATTGTCTTCACGAAATTCTATTTTATTTTTTTGTAAAAAGTTGTAAATCTCTTGCTTTTGAGCAAATAAAAATGGTCTTACTACTTTTCCTTTTTTTGAATGAATTCCTAACATCCCTTTTATGGAAGTTCCTCTTAAAAGATTGATAAAAAAAGTTTCCATATCATCATCTCTATGATGTGCTGTTAAGATAAAATCAAAGTCATTTTCTTTTCTGATCTGCTCAAACCAATTATATCGCAAATCTCTTGCAGCCATCTGAATAGAGATTTTATTTTCATCTGCAAAATCTTTTGTTTCAAAACTTTTTGTAAAACAAGCTACATTTAATTTTTTTGCTAAT
>CAWVYN010000104.1:0-3625 GCA_963934425.1 uncultured Flavobacteriales bacterium
AATAAGCTGCATTTGCTGAATGTACCGCAGAAAGAATTGCTCCTCTGTCTTTTAATGAAATGCCAACTACTTTACTTTCTTCATTAAATAATTTTAATTCATCCGAGAATGTTGAGGTAAGCATATGGTGAGGTGACATTTTTCCATCTGCAGATTGTATATCTATATTCTTTTGTTCACAATTACAAACAGTATGCATATCACCATCTCCTGCGCAATAAATATATTCTCCAGATTTTTTATCGTGCCAATTATTTGCAATTATTCCATGAACGGAAGGAGTAGTACCTGTAAAAATAGAGGCATGACCTGGCCCTGTATAGGTAGGAGCATATCCGAACTGGCAATTACGAAAAAAGTGTCCTTCATTAATTAGTCTTTTGAAACCGTCATCTGAAAAATCATCCCAAAAACGATAAATATAATCGTAACGCATTTGGTCCACTACAAGACCAACTACCAATTTTGGTTTTTCTTGTGAGAATGATAATGTAGCGATTAAACAATTTAGTAATGTGATAATTAATATTTTCTTCATTTCTTATAATTTTTATATTGAAAAACCAAGATTGAAAGTAAAGCAGCAACCATTACATCAGCAATTGGAGAAGCTTTTGGCCATCCAAAGTTCCAAAGAAAAACCAATATAAACCATACTATCCAAATACTATCAAACTGCTTCATTAATTCTTAATTTTAATAATTTATAGGTGAGCAAACTTACAAAAAGCCCCCAAAACATGCCACCAACAATATCAAAAGGAAAATGAACCCCCAAATAAACACGGCTAAATCCTATAAGTATTGCCCAAGAAAAAAGAAAGAAAAATACTTTCTTGCTTTTAAGGAGAAAACTCACGAGAAAGGCAAGTGCAAATGTATTGGCTGCATGAGAGGAGACAAATCCATATAATGCACCACAGCCATCTACCACTCGTATATTATCCAATTGCTGACAAGGGCGTAACCTTTGAAAAACTTCTTTAAAAAAATGTACGCTTCCGTAATCAGCCAAAAAAATTAAAAGACCTAAAGAGATTAAAACCCAAATAAATTTTGAAGCATATTTTTGATACAATAAATAGAGCAGATATAAATACAGTGGAATCCAAAACCATTTGGAAGAGATAAGTATCATTACTCCATCCACCTGTTCCAATCCTGCAGAGTTAATTATTCTGAAGAGATATTCATCTATTTTATGAAGAGATTCCATTTATTCATTTAGTTTTTTCCAGATTAAATCTTTTAATCCCATTAACCCTTGTTGTGTAACTGATGAGATAAAAAGGGAAGGTAAATCTTTCGGAAGTTCTTTTACTATTTCTGCTTTTAGTTCCTCATCTAACATGTCAGATTTGCTGATTGCAAGTATTCTATTTTTATCCAAAAGTTCTGGATTGTATTTTTGTAATTCTCTTAAAAGTATTTTGTATTCCTTGGTAATATCATCTGCATCTGAAGGAACCATAAATAGCAGAGTAGAATTTCTTTCAATATGCCTTAAGAATCTTAATCCTAAACCTTTCCCCTCAGAAGCACCTTCAATAATACCAGGAATATCAGCCATAATAAAGGATTTATGATCACGATAAGAAACAATTCCTAGATTAGGAACCAAAGTGGTAAAAGGATAGTTTGCAATTTCTGGTTTTGCAGCTGAAACTACCGAAAGTAAAGTTGATTTTCCGGCATTTGGGAACCCCACCAAACCAATATCAGCTAACACTTTTAATTCCAAAATAAACCAGCCTTCCGTTACATCAATTCCTGGTTGAGCGTATCTTGGAGATTGATTAGTAGAAGATTTGAAATGTGAGTTTCCCCTGCCACCCATACCGCCTTTCACGATCATATGTTCTTGGCGATCCTCTGTTATTTCAAACAATATCTCTCCTGTTTCTGCATTCTTACCTATCGTGCCTAATGGCACTTCCAAATAACTACTTTCTCCATCTTTTCCGTGTTTATGATTTCCACTTCCTATTCCACCATGTTCTGCAAAAATGTGTTTTTGGTATTTCAGATGTAGCAAGGTCCACATTTGCTCATTTCCCTTTACAATTATGTGTCCTCCGTTTCCGCCATCCCCACCATCTGGGCCTCCTTTTGCTGTATTTCTATCTCTTAAGAAATGAGTAGAGCCAGCCCCTCCTTTTCCAGAACGGCAAAAGATTTTTACATAATCTACAAAGTTGGAGTTTTTGACTTTCATTTGTTTTTATAAAGTATCAATTACTTCATTTAGTTTAGAGGCAATATCTTCAACTGAACCAATTCCCTCAATTTCTGAAAGTTTATTTTGTGAAGCATAAAATTCTTTTAGTGGAGCTGTTTTATTATTGTATTCTTGAATTCTATTTGCAATAATTTCTTCATTTTGGTCATCTGCACGCCCAGAGTTTTTTCCTCTTTCCAATAATCTTCTGATGAGTTCCGCATCTTCTACTTTTAATGATAACATTGCAGCAATAATAGTTCCTTTTTCTGCTAATAAATTGTCCAGAGCAGTTGCTTGTGCAGCTGTTCTTGGAAAACCATCAAAAATAAATCCGTTTGAATCTGGATTATTTTCTAATTTGGAAGAAATCATACCAATGACTACTTCATCAGGCACTAAATCTCCTCTGTCCATTAGGGATTTTGCTTTTAATCCTAAGGCAGTTTCTGTTACAATCTCTCTTCTTAAAATATCACCAGTAGATAAATGTACCAAATTATATTTATCAATCAATAGATTCGATTGCGTTCCTTTTCCGGCACCAGGGGGACCAAATAATACTAGATTTAACATTTTTTTATTCGTTTTTGAGTTTATAAATGTGTGGCAAATTACGACCAACTTCATCATAATCTAAACCATAACCAACAGCAAAATTATTAGGAATTGATTTTCCAATAAAGTCGATATGAATATCTTTTGTATAAGCATTAGGTTTAAATAATAAAGTTGCAACTTTGATGTCAGCTACATTTTCTTTTTCAAGTAATGTTATAATTTTTTCTAAAGTAATACCTGTATCTACAATGTCTTCCAGAACAACAATATTTCTTCCTGATATATTATCTCCTATACCAATAAGTTCACTCACCTCACCAGTTGTTTCAGTACCTGAGTAAGAGGATAGTTTTATAAATGAAATCTCAGTATTAGCGATAGTAATCTCTCTCATTACATCTGCAGCAAACAGAAAGGCTCCATTCATTACAGCAATAAAAAGAGGATCTTTTATTCCACTATTATTTATAGCATTAGCAATAGAGTGTATGATTTCTGAGATTTCAGTTTCTGGAATGAAAATCTCAAATGTTTTATCTTTTAAATTAATTTCATTCATTGTTATTCTAGTATTATCTTTTTCATCTTAATTATTATCCCATACTTTTCTTAAAATTAATTGCTCTTTTGTAGCAATTTCTTTTTTTACTAATTCTAAAACTTTATAATAATTTCCAATAGCTAATGTAATAGGTTTTTTTGAAAACTTCTTTTTTATAGTAAATGCAACTTCTTTTTTACAATCTTTTAAAACATCTGTAAGTTTTTTCTCTATCTTGTTTCCATTTACTTGTGTTATTTCATCCTCAGGAGCAATTCCATTTTTATCTGCTGCCGAGTTTGGCT
>CAWVYN010000105.1:0-3564 GCA_963934425.1 uncultured Flavobacteriales bacterium
GTGGACGAGAATAAAGTGGTTCCAAACAAAACACTTTCTGTTTTCCAAGGAGCTATTAGCTGTTGGAAAGGAGAAAAACTAGGGAAATGGAAAGACAGATTTATCCTAAGATCTAGTGATTTTGATTTTCCAATTCATAGGCCTTACAATGAATTAAGTAAAGAAGAATTAGATATTTTATGGAATGGAAGAAATAAATGTAAAGGAATAAATCAGTTTTTTTCAAAACTGGAAGATGATAAGTATAAAATACAAAATAGAGTAATAGTTTCTAGATATAGAGGAAAAACAAAGTGCACCTCTTGTGATGGTTCTCGGCTTAGAAAAAAAGCAAATTTTGTAAAGATTTGTAAAAAATCATTTACTGATATTGTAAACATGAATATTGAGCAAGCTGTCAATTTTTTTAATCACTTAAAATTGAATAAGCACGATAAAAAAATTACAGACAGATTAATTGTTGAAATCAAGAATCGTTTATCTTTTCTTTCTAATGTCGGGCTTTCTTATCTTACCCTTGCACGGCCATCAAACACCCTTTCTGGTGGAGAATCGCAGAGAATAAATTTAGCAACCTCATTAGGAAGTAGCTTAGTGGGCTCTATGTATATTTTAGATGAGCCAAGTATTGGTTTACACCCAAACGACACTCAGAGATTAATTAAAGTTTTACATCATTTAAGGGATATAAATAATACGGTTATTGTCGTGGAGCATGATGAAGAGATAATGGAAAGTGCAGATCAAATAATTGACCTTGGACCAGATGCTGGAAGAAATGGTGGGGAATTAGTGTATCAAGGAAAACTAAGTAATATTAAAAAAAGTAAAGATGGTTTAACTGCAAAATATTTGAGTAGAGTACTTCAAATTCCTCTTCCAGAAAAAAGAAGAACTTTAAACAATAAAATTCGAATAGAAGGTATCCGACAGAACAATTTGCAAAATTTGAATGTGGATTTTTTTTTAAATGGTTTAACTTTAATTACGGGTGTTAGTGGCTCTGGAAAAACTTCTCTAATAAAACAAGTGTTGTATCCTGCAATTTCTAATTATTTAGGAATCTTTGGAAAGAAATTGGGAAGTTTTGACAAAATTTCTGTGGATACAGAAGATTTAAAGAAAATTGAATTTATTGATCAGAATCCTATTGGAAAATCTTCTCGTTCTAATCCTGTAACTTATATAAAGGCTTTTGATGATATTCGGAATTTGTTTGCTAACCAACCACTAGCTAAAATCAGAAATTTTAAAAGCGGATTCTTTTCCTTTAATGTAAATGGCGGAAGATGTGAACATTGCCATGGAGAGGGAGAGATAAAGGTAGAAATGCAATTTATGGCGGATGTTCATTTGCTTTGTGAGGATTGCAAAGGTGAAAGGTATAAAGATCAGATTTTGGAAATAAAATTCCAAGAAAAAAATATTGCAGATATTTTAAAACTTACAATTGATGAAGCTATTGATTTTTTTACTGAGTATAAAGCAGAAAGAATCGCTTTAAAATTAAGGCCATTACAGCAAGTTGGGTTGGGTTATATAGCTTTGGGGCAATCCTCCAACACCCTTAGTGGTGGTGAGGCACAAAGAATAAAACTTGCCTCTTTTTTAGGAAAAGGTAATACCCTAGAAAAAGTCCTTTTTATTTTTGATGAGCCAACCACTGGTTTACATTTTCATGATATAAACAAACTACTAAACTCCTTTTACGCACTAATTGAAAAAGGACATTCTATTATTTGCATTGAGCATAATATGGATGTTATAAAGTGTGCTGATTGGATAATAGATCTTGGTCCAGAAGGTGGTGATAAAGGAGGAAGAGTGGTTTTTGAAGGAACACCTGAGAATTTAATTAAAAACAAAGAATCACTTACGGCTAAGTTTTTGAAAAAAAAATTTAATTATTTATAGTCTAAATGAGATTGTAAAATAATTGCAGCACTAACCTTATCAACAAGCGCCTTATCTCTTCTCTTCATTTTTTTTGTTCCAGCATACAAAATACTTTGTTTAGCCATTTTAGAAGTAAAGCGTTCATCAATTCTTTTAATTGGAATATTTGGATATTTTATAGATAGTTTCTCTATAAACTTTTCTGTCATTTCTGTACTATCGGTTGCAGTACCATCTAGATTTTTGGGATCTCCTACTACAAATATATCAATCTCTTCCTTTTGCAACAACTCTATTAAAAAAAGAAAAAACTGCTTGGTTTCAATTGTTGTAAGAGCGCTAGCAATTATCTGTAAAGAGTCAGAAATTGCAATTCCAACTCTTTTTTTTCCGTAATCAATTCCAAGAGCTTTTGCCACTATTGCTTTACAATTTGATAGGTGATATTCTCCGGCTGAATTTCAATTATATAAGTTCCGGATTCAAATTTAGAAATATCAAAGTCCCATTTCTTAGTTGTGATATTTGCAGCTTTCTGAATCACTTTCCCATTTACATCCATAATCTGTATATGATGCGATTTATTATTATCAAAAGAAATAGAAAATGCTCCCATTGTAGGATTAGGAAACAGATTAATATCGGCAAAATTCTCAATAATTAAAGAAGTATTTAAAGCAATAGGAGGAAACAGAATGTAATCAATCCAAGCGCAATCTTGTCCGCTTTGAAAATTACCATCTTTTTCATACTCCCATTTAAAAGTATTTTGCCCTACCCCAACAGGATAAGTTGCTAGAGTCCATGGTTTATTTCCTGACCACTCAGCTAATTTCGCACCATTTATTTTAAATTTTAAATAATCGTAATCTTCCTCTGATGAAACCGAGTAATAGAAAGAAATATCACCAGCTGCAAGTACAGTTACTGTTATCGAAAGTTCCGATTCCTCTCCATCAGGCAATCCATCATAAGACTTACTACAATAAGCTCCTTCATACGGCAACACACTATCAATACTCCAAGGATAAGTTCCATGAACCCAAGCGTAATTGGTAAAATTCCCTACCTCATAATCTTCATTAATTATTCCAATTACATCAGAAAAAGTAAAGTTATACATATAAGTTCCATTACCTAAATTGAAAGGAAACTGAGCTAATGTTCCTAGTGGCGTAAGAGGATCTATATCAATCGTAAAAACAGTATTTGAGGATTGATTTATATTCAAATTGTTAATATTAAAAGTTGAAGAAGTTACAGTTACAAAGTTACTCAAACAAGAAATATTTGCTATCAGATTACTAATATCCGCATGGCCAGAATTCACTACCTCAACAATGATATCTATAGTTTCTCCAGCATCTAATCTTCCATTTCCATTTCCTGAATTTACATCATTAATGGTAAAACTAATATGCCCTAATAAAGGTGCATTCAACACTAACTGAATATAAGATACCCAAGAGTTTCCAGCAGCATCAGTTACATCTAGCTGAAACTGAACCTGATGCTGGTCTGGAATTAAATTGTCTACTATAAATGTAAATGCATTTGTAATATTTAAAGTTTGATTTGCATTAACTCCAGAGATGAAATCTAAGCTATCGGTAATCGTAATATACTGATTGTTTGTGCTAAGTTGTACGCTTACATTACTGGCATTTA
>CAWVYN010000106.1:0-3561 GCA_963934425.1 uncultured Flavobacteriales bacterium
AGGTACTAATGCAAAAGAAGCTAAAAAACTTATTGATGAAAGTGACTTGAAAGTAGAATCGGTTATTCTTTTGCAAGAAGCTGCTGATAAAGTAACTGAAGTACTTGTTTAAGAGATTAGAATAGTAAATAGCAGAACCTTAAAACAAATTTCAGAGAATTTGTATTAGTTCTCTTTAGTAAATTTCTTACAATTATCTGGCCACTTTTTCTTTTGCATTAATTTTATAGGAACCCATACTTTTTGATAAATATTTTAAGCTAAACTTCCAATAATTTTTTGGAAAGCATTTTCCATTTTTAAATGATGAATATTCTTATCTCTTTTAAACCAAGATATTTGTCTCTTTGCAAAACGTCTTGTGTTTTGTTTTATTTTTTCAATAGCTTCTTCCAAATTCATCTCTCCATCAAAAAAGCTAAATAACTCTTTATATCCTACAGTTTGTAAAGCATTCTTATTTCTGTAGGTGATTAAATTTTTTGCTTCATTTACTAATCCTTCTTTCATCATAATATCGACTCTTCTATTTATTCTTTCATATAGCTTATTTCTTTCCATCTCTAACGAGAAATGAGAGATTTTGAAATTTCTTTTGATAGATTTTTTATTTCTGAAAGAAGAAAATGTTTTTCCACTTTTTCTAATAACAGACAAAGCTCTTATCAATCTTTGATGATTATTAATGTCTACCATTTTAAAATAATCAGAATCTGTTTTTTTCAACTCCTCTTGTAAAACGGTGATACCTTTCTTGTTGTATTCTGCAATAAGTTCCTTTCTAATTTTTTCATCTACCTCTGGAAAAGTGTCTAATCCTAAACATATTGCATTAATATATAAGCCTGAACCACCAATCATAATTAAGGTATCATTTATTTGAAATAAATTCTGTAAAAGTGCTAAGGTTTCCTTTTCATAAAGACCAACATTATAATCTTCTGTTACGGATAAATTCCCAATAAAATGATGCTTAATAGTAGCTAATTCCTCTTCAGATGGTTGTGCAGCACCTATTTTCAGTTCTTTATAAAATTGTCTGGAATCAGCTGAAATTATTTCGGTATTAAAATGCTGAGCAAGTTTAATGCTTAATGCAGTCTTTCCAATAGCAGTTGCACCAGAAATTACGATTAAGCGTTTATTCTTAATTGTATCAATCACAGATTATTTCTTTTTACTTTTAGGAGAAAGTGAGATTTCTGTTCCTTTCTTTATCATAAAATTCATGGCTTCTTGTTTATCGTTTCTAATCTCTCCCTCTAAGATAGCTTCTTTTATTGCATTCTTAATTATGCCAATCTCTCTTCCTGCTTTTATCCCAAAGAAATCCATTATTTCATCTCCATTTATTGGTGGTTGCCAATTTCGGATATGATCTTTTTCTTCCACTTCTTTTAGTTTTTTTCTTACCAATTGAAAATTGTTTAAATACTTGGCTACCTTTTTAGGATTTTTTGATGTAATATCGGCATCACAAAGCATCATTAAATCATCAATGTCATCTCCAGCATCAAATAGTAATCGCCTAACTGCAGAATCTGTTACAATATCTTGTGCCAGAACAATTGGTCTTAAATGAAGTAAAACTAGTTTTTTCACATATTTCATTTTTTCATTAAGAGGAAGTTTAAGATTTTTGAAAATATTTGGCACCATCTTTGATCCAGAAAATTCATGACCATGGAAAGTCCAGCCTTGGTTCTTATAGTATTTCTTTGTTGTTGGTTTTGCAATATCGTGCAAAAGAGCTGCCCATCTAAGCCATAAAATCTCAGAGTTTTCGGATATATTATCCAAAACCTCTAAGGTGTGGTAAAAATTATCTTTATGGGCATGTCCATTTTTCACATCTACTCCTTTAAGATTAGAAACTTCAGGGAAGAACTGCTGTAAAAGTTCTGTTATATACAAAAGATTTATACCAATAGATGGTTTAGAACACAGCATGATTTTATTAAATTCATCTGTAATTCTTTCAATTGATACAATATTTAATCGTTCCGCATTTTTTTTAATAGAATTAAGTGATTTTTTCTCAATCTCAAAACCTAGCTGTGTTGCAAAACGAATAGCACGCATCATTCTAAGCGGATCATCACTATAAGTTATATCAGGGCTAAGCGGTGTACGAATTATTTTATTTTCTAAATCTTTTATTCCAGAGAAAGGATCTATTAATTTTCCGAGATCTGATTTATTTAATTGAATCGCTAAAGCATTGATTGTAAAATCTCTTCTATTCTGGTCATCTTGCAATGTGCCATTTTCCACAATTGGTTTTCTAGAATTAGATCTATAAGATTCCTTTCTAGCACCAACAAACTCATAAGTTTCTCCTTCAAAATTAATCATAGCAGTTCCAAAATTTTTGAATATTTTGTAATTTGCTTTGCCACCTAATCTTTCAGTAATATTTTTTGCGAGTTTTATACCACTCCCTACACATAAAAAATCAATATCTGTTTCTGTTTGCTTTCTATTAAGAAGTAAATCACGAACCCATCCACCCACAACATAAGTAGGGTAATTTAACTCATCAGCAATTTTAGAGACAGTTCTAAAAATAGGATTCTTTAATGAAGATTTTAGATTCATTCTTAGCGTAATTTTTTGATACTGCCGTCTTTATTAATAAGTAAAATCTCAGATGCTTTATTCATAATTTCCTTTTTCCGCAAATTTACTACATAATCAACATTATTTTTTATTTCATCAGATATTTCTGAGAATTGTTTAGGAAGACTCTTCCTGCTAATATTTGCAGAAGTAGATACAATAGGAAATCCAAATTCTGAAACTAATCTTTGGCAAAATTTATTACTACTAATTCTAAAAGCAGCCGTTTTATCTTTAGCAATTAAGTTGCTTGCTAAACTATGAACATTTTGATAAATAACTGATGTAGGTTTATTTGAAAGTAAGATTTGAAGTTGATTTGAATTAGTATAGTCGTCAATCATTTCAGTATTACAAACTAAAGAAATCATAGCTTTGCTTTCAGTCCTTTTTTTTATATTAAATATTTTTAGAACAGCACTTTCATTTGTAGCATCACATCCAATTCCCCAGACAGTATCAGTGGGGTAGAGGATTGTTCCTCCATTTTTTAAAACTTCTAAGGCTTTATTTATTTCATTCTGCATTACGCAAAGCTTTCAAGTATTTATAACGCATTTTTACTGCTTTTGCCTGGTAAGAGGAAATGATAAACCCAACATGGCCATCCAATATTCCTAATTGAATAAAATAATGCTTTATAAAGCGAAATATTGGTTTTATAAGCGTGTGGAAGATTGTGATACTTCCTGTTTTTTTATCATAATCTTTTGCTTGCCATTTTGCGTATCTTTCTAATTTTTTTAAATAATCATCTTTACTTTTAAAAGTATTATGAGTGAGTTTGTTTTTCAAGATTCCAATTTTTCCCTTAGTAACTATTTCAGCATGAACATATTTTTCTTCATACTTACACTCATCTCGCTTGAAAAGGCGGATAACTCTATCTCCTCTCCAACCGCTAAAATAGATTTTTTCCCCCATAAAATAATTTTCTCGCTT
>CAWVYN010000107.1:0-3527 GCA_963934425.1 uncultured Flavobacteriales bacterium
GAGCTACAACCACCATTTTTCAAGGCACAAATATAAATATTTGGCAGTAATAATTGGAAGAAAAAGTAAAGTAAAAATGCAGTATATTTGTTCCCGAAATGAGTGATAGAGAACACAAAGAAATTTTAAAAATAGAAGGCATGACTTGCGCCAATTGTGCTCTGGGAATACAAAAGCATTTGGACAAAAAAGGAGTGAAAAATGTGAGTGTAAATTTTACAACAAATGACGCTTCATTTTCTGCAGATAATCAGTTCAGCTATAAGGATGTAATAGGTTTAATAAACGAAATTGGCTATAAAGCCAGAAGAGCATCACATGAAATAGAAAATATAGGACTTTCTTCACTTGAAAAAAAGTTCTTTTTCACTCTAATTTTTACATTGCCACTTTTTTCTCACATGTTTTTGTCAGAGGATTCTATTCTGCAAAATACTTTGGTTCAATTTGTGTTGTGCTTGCCTGTTTTTCTTGTTGGCCTTTTATATTTTGGTAAAAGTGCTTTTAGTAGTTTAAAGTCAGGGCTTCCAAATATGGATGTCCTAATTTTGATGGGGAGTTCAGCTGCCTTTTTTTATAGTATTTATGGCTGGATTCTTTTTTATGGAACTGAGCAATCTCATCATTATTTATTTTTTGAAACCACTGCTACCATTATTACTTTGGTTCTTTTAGGAAATGTGTTAGAGCACAGATCAGTAAAGCAAACCACTACTGCAATTCGCGAACTTTCCTCGATAAAATTAGGTATTGCTAAAAAAGAGGAAAATGAAGAAATTAAGGAAGTCTCCTTTGATGAGATAAGCGTAAATGATATCCTTATTGTGAATGAAGGCGATAAAATTCCTGTGGATGGAACAGTAATCTGGGGTTCCGCTCTAATTGATGAATCAATGCTAACTGGTGAAAGCATCCCTCTTAACAAAGAGATCGGCGATAATATGATAGGAGGAACAATTCTAAATGCTGGAAGCATAAAAATGATAGCTACTTCAGTTGGAGATGACATGCTCATTTCTCAAATAATTGAACTAGTAAGAAATGTAGAGGACAACAAGCCAAACATTCAAAGTTTGGGAGATAAAGTGAGTGGGGTTTTTGTGCCTGTGGTTTTGCTGATTTCTATTCTCACCTTTTTCATCTCGCATTATGTTTTTGGAATTTCAGGAACAGATGCTTTTTTAAGAGCCATTGCAGTACTTGTTATTTCCTGCCCATGCGCTATGGGTTTAGCGACCCCCACAGCTGTAATGGTTGGTATTGGAAGAGCAGCCAAAAAAGGAATTTTATTAAAAGGAGGTGGTACGCTTGAAAAATTAGCAAGTATAAAAAATATGGTATTCGACAAAACAGGAACCCTTACAACTGGAGATTTTTCCATCAAAAAAATAGAAGTAATAGAGGGAGATAAGCAATTTGCAAAAAATATAATCTACAATTTAGAAAAACATTCTTCCCATCCTATTGCCTTTTCACTAGTTAAGAACTTAAAAGAAGTAGCAAAACCCTTAGAACTTTCAGAAATTAGTGAAGAAAAAGGAATTGGAATTTCTGCTATTTTTCAAAATGATAAATATCAAATTGGTTCAGGAAGATTATTAGAAGAAAATAATAATGAGCATGATTTATATCTTTTAAAGAACAATAAGATTATTGCTTTTATCAATATAGAAGATGAGATAAAGAGAGATGCTCAGATGATAATGGAGCAAGTAAAAGACATTGGTATCTCTCCAATTCTTTTGAGTGGAGATAAGTTAAAAAAATGTGAAGATTTGAATGAAAAATTACAATTCTCAGAAATATATGCTGAGCAATTACCACATCAGAAATTGGAGAAAATTGAAGAATTGGTCGCAGAAACTCCTACTGCAATGTTTGGTGATGGTATAAATGATGCTCCAGCACTAGCGCGGGCAACTGTAGGTATTTCTATTGGGAATGCAACCCAAGTTGCCATACAGTCGTCTGATGTAATTTTACTTAATAAAACTCAGCTCCACCAACTACCAAAAGCACTGCAAGTAGCCAAGCATACTTTGCTTACTATTAAGCAAAATCTGTTTTGGGCTTTTGCCTACAATATTGTAGCAATCCCTATAGCGGCCATGGGATTTTTGAACCCTATGTGGGGGGCTCTTTTTATGGCTTTTTCTGATGTTGTTGTAATTGGGAATTCCATTCGTCTCAAATACAAAAAAATCTTTTAGGTTTGAGGGAATTATTATCAAAGAGTTTTAAGGATTTACTTTTTCATAAAAAGGAAGTGGGCAATACTGCTATTTTATTTTCTACTCAAATCTTGGTGCTAATCATTGGGCTTGGGATTAAAACAATTCAGGTAAGAGCTCTTAGTCCAAAAGAATATGGTTTACTTGCTCTTTTTGGCACTATTACTACCGTGTTAGTTGTGTTTTTTCATTATGCTTCTTTTTCTTCTTTAAAAGTAATTCTAGCCAATAATAAGGATAAACAAAAAGAAAAAGAATTTGTTGGTTTAGGGATTCAAATTGCAGGCGTTCTTGGAGTTTTATTTTCAACAGTGTTATTTTTATTTAGCTTTTTTATTGATGATTTGTTAGATGTAGAAATTGGTAATTTAGTAAAAGTATTAGCACCTTTTTGTTTTATACTTCCTTTTCAATTTTTCATTTCAGAGATTGCTATTGGGGCAAACAAACTAAAAAGCTTGTCACTTTTTCATCTTTTTTCTAGAGTACTATTTATAGTTTCATTGTTTGTGCTTTGGAAAGGGAACCATTTAAATATTCAGCTTATAATTATACTAAATTTGCTTTCTTGGTTTGTTTCAACTGTGATAACTTTGGGCTCGTTTAGGCCTACTTTCTCTAACCGAAACGAGAATATTAAGTTAGTAAAAGAGAAAAATAAATCGTTTGGTTTGTCTTATTATTTTGGAGCAATTGTAAACCAATCTACTTACAAATTAGATGAGATTTTCATTACTTATTTTGTAAATATTACACAATTAGGATTTTATACTTTGGCATCAATTATTTGCTCGCCAATGACTTTCTTGAGCCGTGCTTTTGTGAATAGTATTTTTAAGAAGTTGGCTTTGAAGGACAGAATCCCAATTCGTGTTTTTGTGTATAATACACTTTGGCTGATATTGTGTGTTTTATTTTTATATTTCAGCGCCGATTTTATTGTAAGTACTTTGTTTGGCTCAGATTATTTGAAGGTTAGTAGCTATATTTTACCACTTTCTGTTGCGTTTCTATTTCAAGGAATGTATGCGCCATTTAGTTTTTTGGCAGTAAAATCAAAAGGTAAGGAGCTTAGAAATGTAGCTTATTTGGAAGCGAGTGTAAATGTAATTGGGAATATAATTTTAGTTCCAATTTACTTGGTGGAAGGAGCAATATATGCAAGTATTTTTTCTCGTTTCATTCATTTTATTGGACTTTGGTATTATTACAATAAAATGGTAAAATCATGAGGGTTTGCATGCTTACATCTTTACACTCTGCAAAAGATGATAGAATTTTTTTTAAAGCTGTTCC
>CAWVYN010000108.1:0-3510 GCA_963934425.1 uncultured Flavobacteriales bacterium
GACAGTTTAGATTTTCTTTTATTTCTACTACTTTTGAATTACTGGCTAATGGTCCGAAACCAAGATCAGGAATTGTGGAACAGAATATTGTTGTAGTTGGGGCATCCATTGCAGAAGCTAAATGCATTGGCGCTGAATCGTTTACATAATTCATCTCTGCATTTTTTATAAGTGCTGCTGATTCTAAAAGACTTAATCTTCCACAGAGATTCATCACACTATTATGCTGACAATTTTTTATAATATTTTCACACTCTTCAAAATCCTCACTTCCTCCAATCAGATATATGTTTTGTTCTATTTTATCTATTAATTCTATCCATTTTTCAGCAGGAAATTGTTTGGTAAACCAAACTGAAATTGGTGCAATGCAAATATAAGGTTGAGATAGGTAATTCTCAACTGATTTTAAGTCCTCCTTTGATGGATAAAGTCTAGGATTTACTATTTTATTATCGGTTATTTCTGTTATCAAACTTAAGTTTCTTTCTATCTCGTGCACTCCATTTTCAATCTTATGTTTTATACTATTTGTAAATAAAAAAGAGAACGGATTTTTATTAAACCCAATTGTTTTTTTTCCTTTTGAGAAGGCGGTAATAAAACCAGTTGAAAAGAATCTCTGTAAATTAATTATATAATCGTACTTTTCATTTCTTACTGCCTGTAAGATTTTTATTAGATTTTTCTGCTTTTTTTTCTTCTTATCCCATACTAGAACCTTAGTAATATAAGGATGATTCTCTAAAAGCCCTTGATTGCCTTTTCTTAGCAAAAAATCAACTTTAGCATTAGGGAAAAATTTTTGAAGTTTTTCAATAATTGGTGTAGCTAAAATCACATCTCCAATGAAAGCAGTTTGTATAATTAAAATCTTCACTATTACTAAACAGCAACATTATAATCCCTAAGTGCATCATTTAAGGATACTTTTTTATCCGTACTTTCTTTACGCTTACCAATTATAAGAGCACAAGGTACACCATACTCTCCAGCAGAAAATTGTTTAGTAAAGCTTCCTGGAATTACTACGGATCTGCTAGGAATAATTCCTTTGTGTTCTATCGGTCTATTACCGCTTACATCAATTATTTTAGTAGAGGCAGTAAGCACTACACTAGCGCCAAGTACAGCTTCTTTTTCAACCTTAATACCTTCCACTACAATGGAGCGCGAACCAATAAAAGCATCATCTTCAATAATAACTGGTGTAGCTTGTACAGGTTCTAAAACACCACCGATTCCAACACCACCTGATAGATGGACATTCTTTCCAATTTGAGCACAAGAACCAACAGTTGCCCAGGTATCTACCATAGTGCCACTGTCGACATAAGCACCAATATTTACATAAGAAGGCATCATGATAACGCCAGGAGCTAAATAGGAACCATAACGAGCAACTGCATGAGGTACAACACGAATACCAAGATCAGCATATCCGCTTTTAAGTTTCATTTTATCGTGAAATTCCAATGGGCCTAATTCAATAGTTTTCATTTTACGAATAGTAAAATAAAGAATAATCGCTTTTTTAACCCAATTGTTTACTTGCCATCCATTTTCTATAGGTTGTGCAGTACGCAATCTTCCTTTATCTATTTCTTCAATGATAGCATTGATGCAATCTAAAGTTTTACTTTCTTTTAAAAGCTCTCGGTTTTCCCAAGCATTCTCAATAATTGATTTCCATTCATTCATAGGGCAAAGATATAATTAATGTGCTAATGTAACAATGTGAAAGTGTAAAATGGTAGCGGAGAGTAGGTATAAAAAAAGCGGTAAAAACCGCAATTACAAGGTTTATACGGTTATAAAAAAATAAAGTTTCGTTTTTCTTTAATTTTTGAATGAATAATATGTTTTAATGAGAATTTAAATAGTGTATTCAATTTTCTTAAATTTGCGAACAAATAAATCATGATGCAAAAACTAATCCTGTTTTTTATAACGCTCCTTATCACTTCTTTTATTTCTTCTTCAGAAGAGATAAAGCTAAATAATGAACATAATTATTTTGAAGTTACAGAGAAGTCTGCAAGTGAGTTTTCTTTTATAAATCACTTTTCCAAGATAAATGCTCAGCTTTTAAAAACGAAAGAAGGTGATTTTGTAAAGCTAATTGTTAATGGTTATACTGCTGGTAAAAAGTTTGGCAGGCCAGAACTTCCAGTTTTAAAAAAGCTTTTCAGAGTTCCATTTGGCGGGCAAGCAGTTGTGAAAATTATAAACAAACAAGAGCAGATAATTTCATTGTCCGATTATGGAATTTATTTACCGATTTTTCCGAATCAACCTTCTATTTCAAAAGGAGATAATGTAGAAGACATACCTTTTATCTTTGATAGAGGTTATTACAAAATAAATCAGTTATCAGAGAATATTCCAATTAAGATAGAATTATTAGGAAAGATGAGAGAGATGCAGATGGCTCGACTAAACATTTCTCCTTTTAGTTATAATCCGGTAACAAATGAGCTGAAAATTATAACTAAGCTTGAAGTGAAAATCATTTTTAAAAATGTTAAATATCTGAAAGATATAAGCATTCGAAAAAAATATTTTAATCCAAATTTTGAACATCAATTCAAGCAGTTTGTAAATTATTTACCATTACCCACTAAGGATGTAATTACCACTTATCCTGTAAAATATGTGATTATTGCTGACTCTATGTTTCAAACTATCCTACAACCATTTGTAGAGTGGAAAACAAAAAAGGGATTTGAAGTAGTGGAGGGTTATACAAACGATCCAAATATTGGTAATACTACAGCTTCCATAAAAGCTTTTATCAAAAATATATATGATAATGCGACTATTAATGATCCTCCTCCGAGCTATGTACTTTTGGTAGGAGATGATGCCCAAGTTCCATCTTTTAATGGTAGTACTGGCACTCATCTTTCTGATATGTATTATTGTGAGATGGATGGAGGAGGAGATTTTTATCCAGAGATGTATTATGGAAGATTTTCTGCAACAATACCAGAAGAGTTAACACCTCAAATTTTAAAAACATTAGAATATGAGAGATACACTATGCCAAATTCTTCCTATTTGGATGAAGTAGTGATGGTGGCAGGAGTAGATGCTTCTATGGCACCAACTTATGGCAATGGTCAAATAAATTACGGAACTGATAATTATTTTAATACGGCTCACGGACTTACTTCATACACCTATTTATATGGTTCAGGCAGTCCAATTACTTCTGATATGTCAGCAGCCTCTTCAGCAATTATTGCAGATGTAAGTGGAGGAGTTGGTTTTGCAAATTATACAGCTCATTGTGGCTCTTCTGGCTGGTCTGATCCTAGCTTTTCTACTTCTGACGTACCTTCTTTGCAGAATGCAAATGAATATGGCTTGATGATTGGAAATTGTTGTCAATCTAATAAATTTGATGTACCAGAATGTTTTGGGGAAGCACTTTTGCGTGCTGATAGTAAAGGGGCAGTTGGTTATATTGGCGGAAGTAATAATACCTATTGGGATGAAGATTATTGG
>CAWVYN010000109.1:0-3506 GCA_963934425.1 uncultured Flavobacteriales bacterium
GATTTTGAAAGAGGAACAAATGAGTTTAGTGGTGGTTGGCGAATGCGTATTGAACTTGCAAAAATTCTTCTTCAGAAACCAGATATAATGTTACTTGATGAGCCAACTAATCATTTGGATATTGAGTCTATAATTTGGCTTGAAAATTGGCTCAAGAAATTCAATGGGGCTCTAGTTTTAGTTTCGCACGACAAAAAATTTCTGGATAGTGTGACAAACAGAACAGTTGAAATAGCTTTTAGAAAACTAAACGATTACAAAGCTTCTTATAGCAAGTATGTAACTTTAAGAAAGGACAGAATTGAGAAGCAAATTCAAGCTAAAAAAAACCAGGATAAATTCATTGAAGAAACCAAAGTGCTTATTAATAAATTCAGAGCTAAAAAGAATAAGGCTGCCTTTGCACAAACCTTAATAAAAAAGTTAGAAAAGCTAGATAGAATTGAAGTAGAACAAGAAGATGTAACAAAAATGAACTTCAAATTTCCACCTGCTCCTCATTCCGGAAAAGTTAGTTTGACCGTAAAAGATGTGTCAAAAAATTATGAGGATTTGCAGGTGCTTAAAGGCGTAAACCTCGAAGTAGTGAAAGGAGAAAAGATCGCCTTTGTAGGAAAAAATGGTGAAGGAAAAACTACTTTGGCTAAAGTGATTGTAGGTGAAATTGATTTTCAAGGAAATGTGAAGCTAGGGCACAAAATAAATATCGGTTATTATGCCCAAAACCAATCTGACTTTTTGGATAAAGATAAAAGCATCTTGCAGTGTATACAAGATGCTGCAAATACCGAAACAAGCCCAAAAGTTAGAGATATTCTGGGATCTTTCCTTTTTTCAAATGATGATGTAGATAAGAAGATTAAAGTACTTTCAGGAGGCGAAAGAGCAAGGGTTGCACTTTGTAAATTGTTACTTGACCCCATTAATCTGCTTATAATGGATGAACCAACTAATCATTTGGACATGACATCTAAGGACATTTTGAAAAGGGCATTAAAATCGTATGATGGCACTTTAATTTTAGTGTCGCACGATAGAGATTTCTTACAAGGACTTACTGAGAAAGTTCACGAATTCAAAAACAAAAATACCAAAGAGTACATTGGGGATATCAATACTTTTTTGGCCGAGAGAGATTTGCTTGACTTCAAGCAATTAGAAAAAACAGAGAAAGAAAGAAGTAAAAAAAATAAAGCAAAAGAACAATTTTCTTATCAGCAGCAAAAAGATGCCGTAAGAGAAAAAAGAAAATTACAAAACCAAATCAGCAAATTGGAAAAGAAAATAGACAAATTGGAAAAAGAGCAAAAGCATTTGGATGAGAAATTAGCAGATCCTGAGCAATTTCAAGAGCTTTCTAGGCAAAATGGTTTTTTTGAGAAGTACAAGAAAAATCAGCAAGAACTAAGCGAAATGGTGCAAGTTTGGGAAAATACTATGGAGCAATTAGACCGGAGAAAAAGCAAGTTCTAATCTAGAAAGATAAAAGTACTATGCTTAGCATAGCACTTTATTTTGTTTGCTTTATCTTTGTCCCCAAGAATTAACTAAAAACTAAAAAGATGAAGAAATTAATTTTAACAACAGTAGTTTTACTGCTAACTATTAGTACTATTTTTTCTCAAACAAATGAGGTAGGTAAAAAATACATTTATGAGTTTAGAGATGGCACAACTATTATTGGAACTTTTGACAGGGAAGAACAAGGAAATATTTATATAAAAGACTTGGAGGGCAAAGAAACTTATCTTCCAAGAGTTATGGTTGCACAAACACATGAAGTAACGGGTGATAATTTAAGGGATGGAGAATACTGGTTTCCTAATATGCACGACACACGGTATTTCTTTTCCCCTTCTGCTTTTGGTTTAGAAAAAGGAGAAGGATATTTTGGACATTCGTATTGGATGTTATGGCAAGCACAATTTGGAATTACTGATGAATTATCAATCGGAGGTGGAACTACTTTTTGGGGTTTCCCTGCAACTTTAAATGCCAAGTATTCTTTTAATATAAATAAAGATTTTAATTATGCTTTGGGTTGGTTTTGGGTAGGCGATTTGTTTGGATGGACTGAAGGAGAAATGGGGAGTATGCTTAATATGCCTTATATGGTTGTAACCAAAGGTTCCAAAGAAAATAATATTACATTGGGTATTGCATATAATTTTGCAACACCTTTTGAAGATTGGAGAGATAATGAGATAGAGTCAAGTAAACGATTGGTGCTAAATATGGGCGCTACATTCCGAGCTTCAAGAAGATTTGCAGTTGTTTTTGAAGGATGGGTGCTAAATGCATTTGGTGAAGAACCAGAGGTAATGGGGGGTCCTGGAATAAGATATTTTAGAAAAATAAATAGAGTGACTGCTAGAAATGGGGCTGGAGCTAAGACATGGGATTTTCAACTCATGCATTTCCCTGGAATGGGAGAAGATGGAGGACCAACTTTTTTCCCAATGGTGGGAGCATCTCAAAAATTCTAATAGTTACTAAAAATTATAACAAAGGGCTAACCATTCGGTTGGCCCTTTTTTCGTTTCTTTGCAAAATGGAACACAAGGCAGGTTTTGTAAATATAATTGGTAATCCTAATGTAGGAAAATCTACTTTAATGAATGTGTTGATTGGAGAAAAACTCTCCATTATTACTCATAAGGCACAAACTACTCGTCACCGCATTTTAGGCATCTTAAATGAGGAGGATTATCAAATTGTTTTCTCAGATACTCCAGGCATAATTAAGCCTGCTTATAAATTGCAAGAAAGCATGATGAATTTTGTGCAATCGGCTTTCCAAGATGCTGATGTACTAATTTATATGGTTGAAATTGGAGAGAAACAGCTTAAAGACGAAAGACTATTTGAGAAAATAAAGAATACTGAAATTCCGCTTTTACTTTTATTAAATAAAATTGATTTGGCTGAGCAAGAAGAGGTGGTCGAGCAAATCAACTTTTGGAAAGAGAGGGTGCCGAATGCAGAAATTCTTCCAATTTCAGCACTCAACAAATTTAATATGGACAAGATATTGGAACGAATAAGAGAACTATTACCAGTGGCACCACCATATTATGAGAAGGATGCTATTACTGATAAATCAGAGCGCTTTTTTGTTTCAGAAAACATTAGAGAAAAGATATTAAAACACTACAAAAAAGAAGTGCCTTATTCTGTGCAAGTGGAAGTAGAAGAGTTTGAAGATGAAGAAGATATTATCAGGATTCGCGCCATTATTTATGTGTTAAGAGAAAGCCAGAGAGGAATTATCATTGGTCATAAAGGAGCTGGAATAAAAAGAATTGGTACAGAGGCAAGAAGAGAATTAGAACGATTTTTTGACAAGAAAATATTTTTAGAAACAGTGGTCAAAGTCAAAAAGAATTGGAGAGATGATGATAGACAATTAAAATCTTTTGGCTATGAATAATATAGTTGCAATAGTTGGTAGGCCAAATGTGGGTAAGTCCACCATTTTTAATCGGTTAACCCAAACAAGACAAGCC
>CAWVYN010000110.1:0-3482 GCA_963934425.1 uncultured Flavobacteriales bacterium
ATTAGTCCCCAATTGCCCATCACATTTACTAAAATAGGAACGCACATCAGCAACCGTTCTGTTATTATTATCGGTTGTGCAATCTACAAAAATCGCAATTCCGTGTGGGGCGTATCCTTCCAAACTCATTTCAGTATAGTTGGCAGCATCTGCTCCACTTGCTTTTTTGATGGCGCGCTCTACATTTTCCTTTGGCATATTTGCCGTTTTAGCATTCTGAATTACTTGCCTTAGACGAGCATTTGTTTCAGGATTTGCACCACTATCTTTTACGGCAATAACAATATCCTTCCCAATTCTGGTAAAAGTTTTGGCCATTTTTGACCACCTTTTCATTTTTCGTTCCTTTCTAAATTCAAATGCCCTGCCCATAGTTTGGTTTTTGTTAATTAGTTCAACATCTAAAATATAAATAATAATATCTCATATCTATTTTAATTATCCAATTTTAATACCGCCATAAATGCATTTTGCGGAATCTCTACACTTCCAACTTGTCGCATTCTTTTCTTTCCTTTTTTCTGTTTTTCCAACAGTTTTCTTTTCCGAGTAATATCTCCTCCATAGCATTTTGCTGTTACATCTTTTCTAAGCGCTTTTACGGTTTCTCTTGATATAATTTTTGAGCCAATTGCTGATTGAATGGCAATATCGAATTGTTGTCTTGGAATTAGCTCGCGCAATTTTACACAAATTTTTCTTCCAAATGTATAAGCATGATCTCTGTGGATAAGTGAGGAAAGCGCATCTACTTGATCGCCATTTAGCAAAATATCAAGTTTTGCCAAATTAGACCTCTTATAATCCAATGGCTGATAATCAAAAGACGCATATCCCCTTGAAATAGTTTTTAGTTTATCATAAAAATCAAATACAATTTCTCCAAGAGGCATTTCAAAAGAGAGATCTACTCTATCAGTAGTTAGGTAAACTTGATTTTTTAGCTCTCCTCTTTTTTCAATACAAAGTGTCATTATAGTGCCAACATAATCAGCTTTTGTAATAATTTGCGCCCTAATATATGGTTCCTCCACATAATCTAAAATACTTGCATCTGGCAAATCGGAAGGGTTATGAATAGCCAATTTCTCACCTTTTGTAGTATAAGCAAAATAGGAAACATTAGGCACGGTTGTAATTACTGTCATATCAAATTCACGCTCCAATCTTTCCTGAATAATTTCCATATGTAACATCCCCAAAAAGCCGCATCTAAACCCAAAGCCTAAAGCAGAAGAGGACTCCGGTTCGTAAGTAAGTGAAGCATCATTAAGTTGGAGTTTTTCCATGGAATTCCTGAGCTCCTCATAGTCATCTGTATCAACTGGATAAATTCCTGCAAAAACCATTGGTTTTACATCTTCAAATCCTTGAATTGCTTCAGTTGCAGGATTTTCAACACTAGTAATTGTGTCACCTACTTTTACTTCTCTTGCTTCTTTAATGCCAGAAATAATATAACCAACTTCGCCAGTACTCATTATTTTTTTTGGTTCTTGTTTGAATTTCAAAGCACCAATTTCGTCTGCAAAATATTCTTTTCCAGTTGCAATAAATTTTACTTTATCTCCTTTTTTGATTTCTCCATTCAAGATTTTGAAATAGGCTTCAATTCCTCTAAAAGGATTATAAACTGAATCAAAAATCATAGCTTGAAGTGGTTTATTTTTATCTCCAAGAGGAGCAGGGACTCTCTCAACAATTGCATTTAAAATATCTTCAATACCAATACCTGTTTTTGCGCTTGTTTCAATTATCTTTTCTTTTGAGCACCCAAGTAAATCAATAATTTGGTCGGCAACCACTTCTGGTTCTGCAGAGGGTAAATCTACTTTGTTTACAATAGGGATAATTTTTAAATCGTTTTCCAAAGCTAAATATAAATTAGAAATAGTTTGAGCCTGAATACCTTGAGCCGCATCAACAATCAACAAGGCTCCTTCACAAGCAGCAATAGAACGAGAAACCTCATAAGAAAAATCTACATGACCTGGGGTGTCAATCAAATTGAGCGTGTAACCGTTATAATCCATTTGCATGGCATGACTTTTTATGGTAATTCCTCTTTCGCGTTCCAAATCCATATTATCCAAAAGTTGCTCCTGAGCATCTCTTTTGGCCACTGTCCCGGTTACCTCTAATAATCTATCGGCAAGAGTACTTTTCCCGTGGTCGATATGGGCGATTATGCAAAAATTTCTAATCTTTTTCATGATATGCGAAAATACATTTTTTTAAATAAGTTTATAGCTGAATATTAGAACTTAAGATTACGGTTTTTGCCGTAATTTCAAGTTTGGATTTTACACCAAATTTAATTGCTCTATTGTCATCCAAATGTCCAGCAGGAAAACCAAAACAAATTGGGAAATCATAACCTTCTGTATGCTGTAAAATTATTTCCTCAGCTGTTTCCCCAAAGGAAATATCATTATCATTCATATCACTCATTCCTCCAACAATCAAAGCTTTCAAATTTTCAAGTTTTCCGTTTCTCTTGAAGCTCATCATCATTCTATCAATGTGATATAAATATTCATCCAAATCCTCAATAAATAGAATTTTTCTATCCGTATTTATGTCAGATTCTGAGCCTAATAAAGAATATAGAATAGATAAATTGCCTCCAACAATCTCTGCTTCAGCTTTCCCGTATTTATTAAAAGGATGAGAACTACATTTAATATTCTTTTCATTTCCAAAAAGAATATTTTTCAAACCTTTCAATGCTTTATTAGTATTTGTTGCAAAATTAATTGGCATAGTAGCATGCAATGTTGCAAGTCCTAAATTATTAAGATGTGAATGCAAAACGGTTACATCACTAAAACCAACAATCCATTTGGGACTTTTTTGTAAAGTAGAAAAATCAATATTGTCAATAATTTGAATACTACCATATCCACCCCTTGCACACAAAATTGCTTTTATATCTTCATTATCAGTCATGCTTTGTAAATCAGCAGTTCTTTGTTCAATAGTCCCAGCAAACTGGTTGTCTTCTTCAAAAATATTTTTGCCCAAAACTACTTCCAATCCCCAACTTTCCAAAATAGTTATTGCTGGGGTTAGCTCTTGCAAAGAGATCTTTCTGGCAGTTGAAATAATGCCAATTTTACCTCCTACTTTTAATTTTGGTGGAATAATCATAAATGCTGTTAAAAACTTATATTTGCGAAAATAATTTTTTTAGAGAGAAATGAGCACAAAAAGACACACAGTTACATCTGCGCTACTTTACGCAAATGGGCCTATTCATCTTGGACATATTTCTGGCGCCTATTTACCCGCAGATATTTATGTTAGATATTTAAAAGGGAAAGGGCATGATGTTGCTTTTATTTGTGGCTCAGATGAACATGGGGCCGCTATCACATTGCAAGCAAAAAAAGATGGAGCAACACCACAAGAAATTGTAGAAAAATATCATGCTATAAACAAAAAAGCATTTGCTGATTTTGGAATTGATTTTAGTATTTATC
>CAWVYN010000111.1:0-3426 GCA_963934425.1 uncultured Flavobacteriales bacterium
AGAACAAGTAAGTTCTTTGGCTGATAATTTAGAGCAATTGAATAAAGTATACGGGAATATGCTTACGGCAATGAATCCGAATAAATAATCATCATTAATTACTAAAAAAAGATAAAATGGCTGTAGGGAAGTTGTCTCCAAGACAAAAGATGATTAATATGATGTACTTAGTGCTTACCGCTCTACTTGCACTGAATGTTTCAAAAGAAGTGTTGAATTCCTTTTTTGAAGTGAATCAAGGTATTGAAGTAGTGACCGAAAGTCTTAAGTCAAAAAGTGCTGAAACTTATGCTGCTTTTGATGCTGCTGCGGAGTTTAATGAAGTAAAGGCTGGCCCTTATAAAGAGAAAGCTTACAGCGTCAAAGATAAAGCTGATAGTTTAGTAGCGTTCATTCAGGAAATGAAGTACAATCTTGTTTTATTAGCTGATAAAAAAGTTTATCTAGGTTTAGAAAGTGAATTTAGAGATGCAGAGGGTGATTTTATTGAAGGATCAGAAATAGTTAAAGAATGGAAAGACCTTTCTCCTGAGCAAAAATTAATGAATATCGGAGCATTATCAAGGAAAGATGATAGAAATTCATCTGGCGATTTGTTCTATAGTGATAAAAGGAAAAAAAATATAGCTACTGACTTGAAAGGCATGATGCTTGTATATAAAGATTTCTTGATTTCCGCAGCTAAAGGAAATCCATCTTTAATAAATTCAATTAATGAAACGTATACTTTCGCTGATAAAAAAGGAAAAAAAGGAGATCCTTCGATAAGTTGGGAGGAATATAATTTTTATGACATGCCTTCGGTAGGAGCGCTTACTTTGCTTTCTAATATGCAACTTACTGCGAGAAATGCTGAGGCAGATGTTATTAATATGTTAATGGAAAAGATTGATGCAAAATCTTTAAAATTTACTTCAGCAGAGGGAATTCAAATTCCACAGTCTAATTTTGTTTTAAGAGGCGATTCTTTTAGAGCACAAATTTTTATTTCTGCTAAGGATACAACTCAAGAGCCTGAAATTTATGTAGGGGAGGTAGAATATGATAGTTTAGGAGGAAAGTATGAAATGGTTGGGGATTATGACACGATCAAAGTTTTAAATGGAAAAGGAATGTTTGCTGAAAGAACAAGTTCAGAAGGAGTGAAAAAATGGGGTGGATTAATAAAAATGAAGATAACAGCTAATACCTTTAAATATTACCCTTTTAAAGGGGAATATCTGGTGGCGGCTAAAAATGCAGTTGTATCTCCTACTAAAATGAATATCTTTTATATTGGCCTTGAATCTATAGGCGGTAATCCAATTCAGGTTTCAGTTCCAGGATATACTGCAAGTGAGATTACTCCTACTATTAATAATGGAACAATTAAGATTGATAAAAAATCTGAAGGAAAGTACAGGGTGCTCCCTAAGACCGTAGGAGATGCTATAGTTTCTCTTTATGCTAATGTTGATGGGAAGCGAACCAAAATGGGAGAAGTTAAATTTAGAGTTAGAAAACCGCCACTTCCAAGCTCACTTATTGCATCTATGGATGCTAATGGACGCTGCGATAGAGTTGCATTGAAAAATGATATTGTGCAATCCGTTTTGGAAGATTTTGAGTTTGATGGGTTGAAATATGTAGTTACAGGTTTTAAACTTTCTGGAACATACAAAAGTTCAAGTATATCTAAGGAACAGGAAAATGGCATGGATTTTACTAATGACATGAAAACTATTATTACAAATTCTTCTTCAGGTAGTACAATAAATATATCAAAAATAAAGGCAAAATTAATAGGCTCTACATTGCCTCCTGATGACGTAGAGGGAGACATAGTTATAGAAATTAAATAAATAAAAATTATGAAAAAAATAATCTTATTATTAGTAACAGCTACTCTTTGTTGGGTAGATGTAAATGCACAAGATGTATTAACTTCAGAAGAAATGAATTCTGTTTATAAAAAAGAAAAACATCATACTAAAATAGTGCAAGAATATGTTCCGTTGCGACAAGCAGATATTATGTGGTCTCGTAAGATCTGGAGAGAAATTGATTTAAGACAAAAAATTAATCATCCTTTTTATTATCCCATGAACAATGGAGAGCCTGATGCAGCAGTAACTGATGATAGAAAAAGTTTGATTGATGTGATTTATGGCGCAATTTTGGAAGGCACCATAACTGCTTATGCTGGAGCTGCTTATGATGATGAGTTTAGAGAAGAAATGTCTGATAAAGAGATTTTAAATGTTGGTAATGCAACTCAAAAAATGATAAAAGTTTATGATAAAGCAAAAATAGCGCAAGGGATTGATCCAAGGCTTGCTCAAAAAGATTCTCTTGTGAATATTCCATTTGACAGAAATATAATTAAGAAATGGAGATTAAAAGAAGAATGGTTCTTTGATAAACAAAGGTCAGTAATGGATGTTCGTATTATTGGTTTAGCTCCGTTACAAGAAGATAGAGATGAACTAAACCCAAAAATACTACTTGGAACATTTTCCCCATTATTTTGGGTTTGGTTTCCTGAAGCACGTAAAGTATTAATTAATGCAGAAGTATTTAACTCAGTTAAAAATGATGCCGAAAGAAGAACTTATGATGATATTTTTTGGAAAAGAATGTTTTCTTCTACAATCGTTAAAGAAGCAAATGTAATGGATAGAGATGTGAATGAATATATGGTTGGACTTGATGCATTGTTAGAAGCGGAAAGAATTAAAACTGAAATCTTTAATATAGAACATGATCTTTGGGAGTACTAATCTCATTCAATAATATAAAACTAAAAGCCCCTTTGGGGCTTTTTTAATTTGAAAAAAGAAGATAAAATAGCAATTATTGGTTTAGGCTATGTGGGATTACCTTTAGCCTTGGCCTTTTCAAAACATTATAAAGTTGTAGGCTATGATGTAAATGAAGAGCGAGTGCATTCACTACAAAAAGGAATAGACAGTAATTTGGATGTAGTAGTTTCAGTTAATTCTAATTTGGTTTTGAGCAGTAATGAAAATGCTATAAAAGAAGCTGATATGTATATTATTACTGTGCCTACTCCTGTTAATGCAGAAAATATACCAGATTTATCTTTTTTACAATCAGCTTCCCAGCTTGTAGGGAAATATTTAAAAGAAGGGGATGTGGTTATCTATGAATCCACTGTTTATCCAGGAGTGACTGAAGATTTTTGTGCGCCAATTCTTGCCGAAATTTCAGGATTACGTTATAATACTAATTTTTATTGTGGATATAGCCCTGAAAGAATAAGCCCAGGAACTGATAAATATACTTTGCAGAATGTTGTAAAAGTTACTAGTGGTTCAACTACAAGGGTAGCTGACTTAGTGGATAATTTATACAAGAAGATTATTGTAGCGGGAACTTACAAAGCTCCTTCAATTAAGGTTGCAGAAGCAGCAAAAGTGATTGAAA
>CAWVYN010000112.1:0-3416 GCA_963934425.1 uncultured Flavobacteriales bacterium
GATTAAAATTGACACTTTAATTTTAATTGGTGATTCTTTGGACTTAAGTACTTACACTTCAAAGGATAGTATATGCTTTGGAGAAACGGTAACAATTGGAGCAAATATTTCTGGTGGAGTTGGTAATAATTATAGTTTTTCTTGGAATAATAGTTTGGGAAGCAGTTTTGAACATTTGGTAAGTCCAATAGCAAATACCACTTATAATGTAGTTGTAACTGATGGATGCACAGAATCTGCAATTGGGATTATAGATATATTTGTTTATCCTACTTTTAGTTTATCTTTTAATACAAGTTCGAAATATTGCTATGGAGAAAATGGTTTTGCTAAGGTAAATGTAGTAGGGAATAGTAGTTATTCATATTTGTGGAATACCACTCCCTTTGAAAATACCGATAGTATTTACGCCCAAGTTGCTAGAAATTATAGGGTAATTGTTACAGATAATATCTCTAATTGTTCAATATCAGATACCATTAGTATTCCCGGATATGAAGATATAATTGCAAGTTTTTTTGTGAATAAGGAAGATTGTATATCTCTTTTGGATGGGACTTTTCAGTTTATTGATAATAGTAATATTAATGTGAATGAAATTTCGCCAGCTAGTTTTTGGAGTTTTGGAGATAGTAGTTCTACTCCTTATTCTTATGGTATAAATCCAGAGCATATATATTCTGATACAGGAAGTTATGTGGTAAATTTGGTGCTAATAAATAATGGAAATTGCACAGATACTAGTTCATTAATGGTTTGTATTTTCCCTGATAATAAGATTTTTGTACCAAATAGTTTTACTCCAAATAAGGATCATTGTAATGATGAATTCTTTGTAAAAGGAGTAGGAGGTTTTTATTCTTTTAATATCAAAATACATAAAAGATGGGGGGGGGATATTGTTTTTGAATCAGATGAAATAATACTTACCGATAGTTATTCAGATGGAAATTTGTGTAATATTCAGCAGGAGTTGTATTCTTATTACAAAATGGGAGCTTGGGATGGTTTGCTTAAAAATGGGGCAGATGCGCCAATGGGCGTTTATACTTTTATAATTGAGTACAAGCAATTAGCGAATTCCTCTACAGAAAAAATTGTTGGAACTGTAACACTCATCAGATAATGCCTGTAATACTTTCGTATCAAGCAGGGTTCGGATATGGAGAGGATATTTTGCTAATCATAAGTATTCTAATCCTCATTCTGCTATTTCTATTTAAAAAGAAACTTCTTTTTAAGTTTTTAGCTAAATTGAATAAATTAATCTTACCTAGCTTATACAAAAAAGATATGAAAAAATTGAAAAAAGTGGAAATGCTAATTATTGCTTACCGCTATTGGGTAACTAGAAATTCTCTTTAAGTTTTGATTTTGGAAGCTCTCCATCATCACCTTTTAGCTGGTATTCTGCAAAGTAGGAGAGTACTTCCCACTTTCCTCTTTCAGATAGCGATACCATAATAATTTCTTGTGCAAATTTTGTATTACTGTAGTTGGAATTGTAGCGAATAGTAACATATAATCCTTTTGGCATCCCTTCCATTTCTTTTTCTATCTCAGCTAAATAATATTTCCTAGAAATAAAATCTCCTAGTTCTGGCATTAGCTCAGTACTGAAATATGCGTTCCAATCTTTAAAATTTGTTTGATTTTGTGTTGTTTTCCCTAGCATATTCCAACATTCGATATACTTTTTATTGTTCAGTTCTTGAAGCCAACTTATTGCTACTTTTTCTGCATCTCGCATTTGTTGTGTTTGTGTTTTTTGAGAAAATACAGCAAGCATAAAAAAGGAAAATATAAGTAGTAAATAATATCGTTTCATCTCTAAAATTTTGATTAGCAAATCTAAAAATATAAAAGAAACTGAAGCAATTTATTATAATCAAAAATGAGGAAATTTTTCCTATTTATTAGATAAAACAAAATGTTATAGATTAGATACCTCTTGTATAATTCTGATATTAAGATATTTATGAAATATAAAAAAAGATTAGCTATATTTGGAAAAGTTCATTATTTCTGATTAGTTTTATAATCATCAAAACAATAGTTATTAACCAAAACCAAAAGATATGTCTTACGAGCACAAAAACAGTAAAGGACAAACATACTACTTGCATACGCAAGAGGTAAAACTGAAATCGTCAAACAAACAACAGACGATATATTTCTTTGCTAAGGACAAAAGATCAAATGCTTGCAATATTCCTGCAGGTAAAACTGTGGTAGAGAATCAGAGAACAGGACTTCCTTTCTTGAAAAAAGCATAATTCATCTTTTACTTAAAAAGATCAAAACCCCAAATCTTGGGGTTTTTCTTTTACGATATACTTCTTTATTTTGCACAAAAATAAAGTTAAGATAAAGGATTTTTAAAGGTTTCTTATGGAGAAAAAGCTAATTTTAAGCCCATTTACAATGCAAATCCCCATTATTTAGGCCATATTTATCAACTATTTAAAAGTAATATTTTACAGCTTTTTCATAAAAAAAATTTTGAATAAATTAAAAAAATAGCTGCTAGGTTAGGGAAGATGCAATAATATGATAATCAGTAAGTTATGCAACATGAGTAATAATGTAGATTTTGAAAAACCGAACCCTTACTAGGTTAGCTTATTTTTATTTTTCTCTTTTCTAATCTGGAGTTATTAACAGGTAATTTCCAAACTTTTTTGAAACAATTAGGCTAGATAAACATTTTTTTATAAATTGTACCAGATTAAATAACCTAGTATTAACCAAAAAATTATTTATTATGGGCTATTCACACAAAAACAAGAAAGGAACAACTTACCACTTAAATTGTAAAGATGTTACTTTGAAGTCAACAGGAAGAGTACAGAGAATCTATTATTTCTCAAAAGACCAAAGATCAACTGCTTGTGATCTTCCTGATGGAAAATCAGTTGTTGAAAATGACAAAACAGGATTACCATTCTTGAAAGGTAAATAAGTCAAATACAACTAAAAAAATCTAAAAGCCCTGAATCAGGGCTTTTTTTTTATCAAAAATATACTAAATAAAAAGCTAGTCCTCAACCCATTAATAATAAAACAATACTACTTTTGCCGACTTAAATTTTGAATATGCAATCCATCAGAAATATAGCTATCATTGCCCATGTAGATCATGGAAAAACTACCTTAGTCGATAAAATTATTGAGGAAGGAAAAATATTGGACGAAAGGAAAGAGCGAACAGAATTACTTTTAGATAGTAATGATTTAGAAAAAGAAAGAGGTATTACCATCCTTTCTAAAAATGTAGCAATAACATATAAAGGAGTAAAGATTAATGTAATTGATACTCCTGGCCATGCTGATTTTGGTGGAGAAGTAGAAAGAGTTTTAAAAATGGCAGATGGCGTTTTACTTTTGGTTGACGCCTTTGAGGGCGCAATGCCGCA
>CAWVYN010000113.1:0-3413 GCA_963934425.1 uncultured Flavobacteriales bacterium
AAATGCGAAAAATATAGCAAGAATGTTGAAAAAAAATGTTTTAAAAAGTATTTGAAACGGACAAAAAAATTACTTTTACGCTTCTGTTTATTGCTATGAAAAAACACATCATTTTTTTTATTTTTTGTTTAGGAATTTTACCTTTTTGCTTTAGCCAAGATATAGATTCTACATTGATAAATAGTAAAATAAATTTTAGTGATTCCATAGCAAAGTATAATCAGCAACAAGAACTTTTAAAATTATCGCGTGACGCTTACAATAAAGGCATACAATTTTTTGAACTAAATAATTTTTCTGATGCCATAAATAGTTTTAATAAGGCAACTGGAATGGACTCTTCTTTTATTGCCGCATATTTTAATAGGGGAGTTTGTTATTCTCAAATTTCAGATTATGACAAAGCTATTTCTGATTTTTCTCTTACTTTTTTCTTAGATAATACACATGTTTTATCTCTTTTTAAAAGAGCAGAAATTTATAGAAAGATTAATAAAGATAATTTATCCCTTGCTGACTACAAACAGATTATTCAGATAGATGAAAAAAACTATAAAGCGTATTATGAAATGGGAGTTTTACTTTTTCTACAAAAAAATATGGAGGAAGCCATCAAGTTATATTCCAATTCCATAGAGATAAAGCCCACAGTAAATGCCTATAATGATAGAGCAAGTTGTTATCGAAATTTGCAGCAATACGATAAAGCAATTTCAGATTACAATAATGCCATTTCACTAGATGATGCTTTGGCTTTTGTCTACAATAATTTGGCGGCTATTTATAGAATAAATGAAGATTTTGAAAAGGCAATGAGTAATTATAATATTGCGATTTCCAAAAATCCAGATTACGAAATAGCTTACAACAATAGAGGGAGATTGTATTTTGAGCAAAAAGATTTTACTGCAGCTGGTACTGATTTTGATAAAGCTATTTCCCTAAATCTTGATTATGCACCTGCCTATAACAACAGAGGAATTCTCCAGCATAAGAATAAAGATTATGTTTCTGCAATTACCGCTTTTGATAAAGCGATTTCTTTAGATGAGAATTACGGAAAAGCATATTTAAATAGAGGAATTTCAAAGCAAATGAAAAGGGATGAGAATGGAGCCTGTGCCGATTGGGAGAAAGCATTAGAGTTAGGAATAGAACTTGCTAAAAAGTATTTGGTAAATGATTGTTACTAGATGTAATTCCATAAAAGTTATTTTTCTGGCTTTATTTTCAGTCAATCAGATATTTGCCCAAAATATTGACTTTAAATTATCTAATTTTAAATCAGATAAAGAAGGACTTAAACAAGCAGTAAAAAATATCAAATTAGGAGATGAATATTTGAAAAAAGGAAATGAAGCAATTTTTGCAAGAAATGATGCGATTGACTCTTTTGAAAAAGCACTTTTTTATTTTTTGAAAGCAGATGATTTCAATTCAGATAATTTGGAGCTTAATTTAAAGATTGGGAATGTTTATCTTTATACTAACGAAAAATACAATGCATTTCAATTTTTGCAAAAAGCAATAGATATGGATGCAAATGAGCAAGAGGCATCTGCTAATATTCACTTTTATTATGCCATGGCTTTGCAATTAGAAGGAAGATATGGTGATGCAATTTCTCAATTTAGAATTTTCAAAAAAAGACAATTAGAAAAACGATTTGAGCCATTTGCTGATTTCTACAAGAAATATATCCAAGAGTGTGAGAATGCAATGGAGTTATTAGATAAACCACAAAAAGTTTGGATAGATAATATATCACTAAACTCTAAGAATGACGACTGGAGTCCTTGCCTAAGTGCAGATGGAGAGCTTTTAATTTTTACTTCCAACAGAGCAAACGAACATTTGGCAGATTATTTCAGCAGGTACGATAATGAGATTTATTTTTCTACTCTTACCAAAAGAAAATGGAATGCTATTTCTCCAATTACAACTTTAAATACAAATGAAGATGATGTCTCGGGTGGGCTTTCGTATGATGGACAAAGGTTACTTATCTACAAAATAGAAAACGAAAATGCAGATGTTTTTGAATCTAAACTAAATGGAACTAAATGGGAAAAAGCTAAACGAAAAATGGGCAAATCAACTAATTCTGTAAATACTTCCGACAATGAAACCCTTGCGTCTTACGATCCTGCAGACATTAAGGTTTACTATTTAACAGATGGGGGATATGCCAAAAATTGGGATATTATGTTCTCAGGCATTATGAATAAGGAAAGAAATATTTGGGGAAAAGGGCAATCTGCTGGGCATGAAGTGAATACTAAATACCAAGAAGGATCAGTATATATGCACCCTGATGGAAAAACCATGTATTTCTCCTCACAAGGGCATAATTCCATGGGGGGCTATGATATTTTTGTTTCCTATATTGATGAGTTAGGGCATTGGGGACCTGCTCAAAATTTAGGAGTGCCAATCAATACACCATATGATGATTTGTTTTATTCCTCCACAGCAAGTGGAAAAGTGGCCTATATTTCTTCTAATAGAAAAGGCGGAAAAGGCGGTTTGGATATTTATAAGGTTACTTACTGGGGAAGTGAAAAACCTCAATCTTTAGATTCAGAAGAGCAATTGATTGCAAGTATTGCAAATCCGGTAAAAGATAAATCGATTGCCCAACCTATAGAAGTTGAAGTAAGAAATCTTACGGTTTTTACAGGTAAAATTTTGGATTTGATTACAAAGGAAGCAGTACAGGCTGATGTTATAATAACGGATAATGCAACTGGAAAAGAATACATTCAGTTAAGCTCAAACTCATCAAGTGGAAAATTCTTAATATCCTTACCTTCTGGAAAAAATTATGGAATTGCAGTAAGTGCGGATGGCTACCTTTTTCACTCAGAGAATTTTGATATCCCAAAAGGGGAGGCCTACAATTTGGTTGAGAAAGATATTGCCTTAATGTATATTGATATTGGTAGTAAAATTGCTCTCCGCAATGTATTTTTTGATATTGGGAAATCCATTGTAAAAGAGGATTCTTTTTCCGAATTAGATAGATTAGTTTCTTTAATGAAACAACTTCCAAATTTGGTGGTAGAATTATCAGGTCATACCGATAACACTGGATCAGAAGTTCTAAATAACAGATTATCTCAAAAAAGAGCAGAAGGGGTAGTAGAATACCTTATTGATAAAGGGATAGATAAGAAAAAACTAACAGCAAAAGGTTATGGCTCAACTACACCAATAGACAGCAATAAAACCTTAGAAGGTCGGAAAAACAATAGAAGAACAGAATTTGAAATTATCGGAAACTAAGGAAGAATTAGTTTTTTAGTAATCTTTTCTCCATTTACTGTATTCATAGTTATAATATAAATTCCTCGATCTAGAAAATCAACATTTATAGTTGTTGGCAACAATACTTCTTTTTTAATATAAACTAA
>CAWVYN010000114.1:0-3411 GCA_963934425.1 uncultured Flavobacteriales bacterium
CTGAGAGGTCCAAGTGGAGGTTTTACTATAGAAATCCCAATGGGAGGAGGTAAAACTTTTGGTGTAGATTATTCTTACCGACATACCGATCCTTTTCAAGGATCGCACTCCTTAGGAGCAAGAATAAACCTCTAATTAACTAAAATTAATTTTTCACGAAAAGAGGAGAAATTCTTTTTTGTGATGATGCTATATTTATTATGAGTGATATAAAATATTTTACTAAAAAAGGACTAGAAAATTTGAAAGATGAACTAAATCATCTTAAAACTGTGGATCGCCCTAACATTACTAAAGAAATTGCAGAGGCAAGAGATAAAGGAGATTTATCAGAAAATGCAGAATATGATGCTGCAAAAGAAGCACAAGGAATGTTAGAAGCAAAAATTGCAAAATTAGAAGAACAATTAAGCCAAGCAAGGGTGCTTGATGAAAGTGAGTTAGACACTTCTTCTGTGCATTTACTTACTAAAGTAACCATTAGAAATACCGAAAATGATATGCAACTTACTTATGCTATAGTTCCAGAATCTGAAGCTGATTTACTAGAAAAGAAGATTTCTGTAGAATCACCTATAGCACAAGGATTGCTTAGAAAAAAAGTGGGTGAAATTGCTGAAATTCAAGTGCCAAGTGGTATTGTAAAGTTTGAAATTATTGCCATTACTACCTAAAATATGCCAAGCATTTTTAGTAAAATAGTAAAAGGTGAACTATCTGCTTATAAAGTTGCAGAAGATGAAAGATTTCTAGCTTTTCTAGATATCTTTCCTCTTGCTAAAGGGCATATGCTTATAATACCCAAAAAAGAAACCGATTATATTTTTGATTTAGATTCTAAGGAGTTTGTGGCACTCTGGTGTTTTGCTCAATTGATTGCAAAGGCAATGGAAAAAGTCATACCATGCGAAAGAATCGGAATAGCTGTTATTGGATTAGAAGTGGCACATGCTCACATTCATTTGGTTCCTTTAACAAAAGGAGTAAGTAATATAAATTTTGAAAAGCAGAAACTGAAATTTACACAGGAAGAATTTGAGGAGATTGCACAAAAGATAAGAAGAGAAGTGTAGCTATTTCAATTTATCAGGATTGTCTTTTATAAAAGCTTTCCATCCAGTATAACTTTTTCCTTTCTCTACTGTATCCCCTTGAAAAAAATGACAAACTGCAGCAGCTAATCCATCAGTAGCATCTAAATGTTTTGGCATTTCTTTTATTGTTAATAATGATTTTAGCATAGCAGCTACTTGTTCCTTAGAAGCGTTTCCGTTTCCCGTAATCGACTTTTTTATTTTTTTTGGACTGTATTCAAAAATAGGAATATTTCTATAAAGCCCAGCTGCCATTGCAACTCCTTGTGCTCTTCCCAGCTTTAACATGGATTGTACATTTTTCCCAAAAAATGGAGCTTCTACCGACAACTCATCTGGCTTGTGCTCATCTATCATAAGCAATGTTCGTTCAAATATTCGCTTTAGCTTCAATTCATGGGAACTCAATTTAGACAAATGCAAAACGCCCATTTGCAATAGTTCCATTTTCTTTCCTTTAATTTGGATAAGTCCATAACCCATAATGGTAGTTCCTGGGTCAATTCCTAATATAATTTTATCTGTCGGCAATTGTTATCTTTAAAGTATATTTGCAACACAAAACTAAACAATGCTTTCCAAAAAAACACTTGGCTTCCTATTAAAAATTACAATTGTAGTGTTTGCTCTGTATTTTTTGTATCAGCAACTTACAAGTAAAAAGGCGATTGAGGGATTTGACATTGCTTTTATCAAACAAACAATCTTTGAAAATCTGTCCTTAGTTGTTTTGGTTTTCATTATGATGTTTTTCAATTGGCTAGTAGAAGCTGTAAAATGGAAATTCTTGATTGGAAAAATTGAAAAAGTAAGTATTCTTACTTCTTTGCGAGCAGTTTTTTCAGGCATTACAGTTTCGGTTTTTACGCCAAATAGAATTGGCGAGTATGGAGGAAGAGTATTTTGTCTAGAAAAAGCCGATAGAATTCAAGGCGTTTTAATAACGGTTTTAGGTTCCATGGCACAGCTTTTGACCACCATTTTTTTTGGTTCCATGGGTATTTTATTTTTGAATAATTACATTCCAGAATTAGATGGCTTGTATCAAGAAATGGAATATGCTTATCCTATGATTTTTTTTATGTTTTTGCTTTTAAATATTTTGCTACTATTACTTTTTCATAATATTTCAGTGATTTCCAATTTGATGGATAAGTTTTCTTGGCTTTCAAAATATAAAAAATACAAGGAGGTTTTTACCTATTACAATACCGAGGAATTGGCTTTTGTATTTATATTTTCTATTATTCGCTATGCTATTTTTACTACTCAATTCTTTATTCTCCTTCAATTATTTTCAGTAGACATTACCTACTTTGATGCCATTATTCTAACAATGGTTATGCTTTTTGTTATTTCTATTATTCCGACCATTGCTATTTCTGAAATTGGCATAAGAGGATCAGTGGCTGTCTATTTATTTTCACTTGTCTCCGCTAATATTTTAGGAATTCTCTCTGCTACTTTTATGCTGTGGGTGATTAATTTATTGTTTCCTGCCCTCATTGGTGCCTTCTTTGTGTTTACACTTAAATTTTTCAGAAAAGTATAAATGGAAATCATATTTATTTTCTTGTCAATTTTAGGCATCTGGTATTTCTCCGTATTTTTATTGTATAGAAATACATGGAAAAAAATTCCAAATGCAACAAATAAAAATAATAAGGATTTTGTAAGTGTAATTGTGGCTTGTCGAAATGAACGGAATAATATCAGGAATCTTATTCAGCAAATAAAAACGCAAAATCTTGATAAGCATCGTTTTGAACTGATAGTGGTAAATGACTATTCTACTGATGATACTCTGTCAATTTTAGAAAGGGAAGCAGTAATTTGGAATAAGCTAAAAGTAGTATGTTTAAGTGAAGGAGAAGGAGGTAAAAAAACAGCTCTTGAAAAAGGAATATCTTTTGCAAAAGGTGATGTTATTCTTTGTACGGATGCTGACTGCTCAGTTACGGAGAGTTGGATAACTACTATTATAGATTATTTTACTGATGAAAAAATAAAGATGGTTTCTGGCCCTGTATTATTTGAAAATAAAAAAGGAATTTTCCAGCAATTACAATCTTTGGAGTTTTTAAGTTTGATTGGTTCAGGCGCAGCAGCAATTGGTAGAGGGAAAAGCATTTTTTGTAATGGAGCGAATTTGGCCTATCGCAAATCTGTTTTTTTAGAAGTAAATTCATTAGATAACAATATCGCTTCTGGGGATGATGTGTTTCTCATGCACGAAATCAAACAGAAATATGCTAATGGAATTGCTTTTGCAAAGAAGAAAGAAGCGATTGTAAAAACAAGCAGTGAATCCAATATT
>CAWVYN010000115.1:0-3392 GCA_963934425.1 uncultured Flavobacteriales bacterium
ATATAAGCTTGCAAACCGTATTCCGTTTGCTGATAACTTTCAAACTCAATTTCGTTTAATTTTGCTGTAATAATGTCCGTAAAAGGTTTTTTTTTAGATAAAAAGATATCAACTTCTATATAATTCATTAAAATGAATTGATAATTGACAGAAAATCATCTGCTTTTAAGGATGCTCCTCCAATTAACCCTCCATCAATATCGGTTTGAGAGAATAACTCTTTGGCATTTACTGGATTGCAACTTCCTCCATACAAAATAGAGGTATCCTCAGCTACCTTACTTCCATATTTTTCGCTTAAGCAATTCCGAATAAATTGATGCATCTCTTGGGCTTGTTCGTTTGTTGCAGTCATTCCAGTTCCTATCGCCCAAATAGGCTCATAAGCAATTACAATATTGTTAAATTCTTTTACCGATAAATAAAATAACCCCTCTGAAAGTTGCTTTCTTATCCAATTGAAATGTATTTTATCTTTTCTTTGCGTTAAACTTTCTCCACAACAGAAAATCACTTTCAAATTGTTAGCTAGTGCCCTATTTACTTTCTCAGCCAAATCGGTATTTTTTTCCCTAAAATATTCTCTTCTTTCCGAATGGCCAATTATTACATAATCTCCATTTGATGAAGCAATCATTTCAGATGAAATTTCTCCAGTAAAAGCACCTTTTTTTTCTTTGCTACAATTTTGCGCTGCAACTTTTACACTCTCAAAATCACTACACATTTTTGCTATTTTAAATAAATACAAAAAAGAAGGTGCAAATACAACTTCAGTATTTTCATCCTTTGAAATCTGGATTAAAACCTCTGAGACCAAAACCAAAGCTTCCTTTCGTTTAAGATTCATTTTCCAATTTCCAGCTACAATTCTTTTTCTCATAATATTATGTAATTCTAATTCTTGGGTCTAAGATTCCGTAAATAATATCCACCACTATATTTACGACAACAAATATAATAGCAATAAATAAAACAGCACCCATTACAACTGGTAAATCCAAATTATTAAGCGCATCTACTATTTCTTTACCTATTCCGTTCCATGCAAAAACATATTCTACAAATACTGCGCCAGCCAGCATTGATGCAAACCAACCCGATACTGCTGTTACCACAGGATTAAGAGCATTGCGTAATCCGTGCTTAAAAAGTACTACAAATCTACTCAAACCCTTAGCTATTGCCGTTCGCATATAATCCATTTTCAGCACTTCTAAAAGGGAGTTCCTGGTGAGTTGCACGATTACAGAAAGTGGTCGAATACCTAAAGTAATGGCTGGCAAAATCAAGTTTTTCAAATTAATAAACTCCCCTCTTCCATAATCATCAACTTCATGTAAACTACCTGTCATGGCAAGCCCTGTAATATCAGTAAGCAAGAAGCCAAAGAACCAAGCAAACAAAATAGCTGAGAAAAAAGAAGGAACAGACATACCTAAAACAGAAAAGAATAAAATCAATTTATCTAGTAATGAGTCCTTAAAAATAGCTGAAAAAACTCCTAGTAATATCCCAAAAAAAAGTGCTATACAAATGGAAGTTAGGGCTAAAAAGAAAGTGTTTGGAAAAGTATCTGTAATTACAGAAGTTACGGATTTCCCTCGTTTTACAAAGGATTCTCTAAGATAAGGATACTTAACAACAATTACTGAATTTTGGATTTCAAAAATAGAAGTGTAATTGTATTTTCCTGATTCTATAAAATGAAAAGCATCTTTGTTTTTGCTGTGAAAGGAAAGTGGTAATAAATCATTTAAGTACAAAAAATATTGCGCACTAATAGGTTTGTCAAATCCATATTTCTGTTTTAGCATCAAAAGTTGCTCGGAATCCTCTCTTTGATCAAGCATCATTCTGGCGGGATCTCCAGGCAAAACATTAAACAAAAAGAAAACCAAAGTAAGGACACCCCAAAGTACCAATATACTATAAGTAATTTTCTTTATTATAAATTGAAACACAATTTAATTTGTAAGATTCTTTATGGAAGGAAAATCATTAAAATGCCATTTATCTGTAATTGTTCCTTCTTCAATTTTTACCAAACCAGGATTGGAACGAATAATTGTTTTTAAAGTTGTTTCATCCATAAAATGATAGGGAAACATAATATTATTTTCATGGATAAATTCATCAATCAATTCATCAGAAGAGGCGGAAAGCGCTACGAAAGTAATTCCATTTTTTTCACAAGCTAAAAACAAATCACTGAGATTCTTACTAGCACCTTCATCTGATTTCGTAATATTATATGCAATGACTAAATATGTCTTTTTTGCAAACAAAATAGAATCGGTAATATCTACCTCATCTTTAGAGATGGAGAAATTCTGAATAGGCGGCTCATATCCTTTTTCAATGAGTTTTGTTTTTCTCTCCACATATTTTGCTCCCTCTATTTTCCATGGCTCTTGCTCAGTTGTAAATTGCCTTGTTTCTCCATCTATTTCATAGTGCCAAGTATCTTCAAATACATCTTGGCTTGCATCTTCTGGGATCAGCATTCCTTCTAGAATGTTTTCTCCAATTGCATAAGGTCTAAAATCTTTGTAAGGTAAATATGAATAAGTACTCCAGACAAAACAAATGCACAAAATTAATACAAAAGTATTGATTATATTTTCTGCTTTTTTAGTAAAATATACCTGTAGTTTATTTTGGTTTTTAAATATTATTAAGATAAAAAATAGCAAAACTAAATCCTTATAAAAGGATTGCCAAGGTGTTAGTTTTAAAGCATCTCCAAAACAACCGCAATCAGTTACTTTATTAAAATAAGCGGAAAAAAAGGTAAGAAAAGTGAAAAACACAATCATTAAAAGCAAACTCCAACTAGTAAATCTTATTCGACTTCCAATAAGTAGCATTACTCCTAGCATTATCTCAAAAATACAAATACTTACTGCTAATATTAAAGCAAAAGCAGTAAGCCATTCCATACCAAAGACCTCAAAATACTCTCCTAACTTATAAGAAAAACCTATTGTATCATTAGCTTTTATCAGCCCTGAAATAATAAATAAAACACCAACTAATAATCTTGAAATAGAGATTAAACCCCTCATCTTATTTTGTTTTAATTAAAGCAAAAACAGCATAATTTATCATATCCAAATAATTGGCATCAATTCCTTCAGAAATCAATGTTTCCCCTTCATTATTTTCAATTTGTTTTACACGTAAAAGTTTTTGCAAAATAAGATCGGTTAGTGAGCTAATACGCATCTCCTTCCATGCTTCACCATAATCGTGATTTTTATCAGACATCAATTGTTTTGCTTGATTAGAATACTGAGAAAACATACCCATTGCAGTGGAAAAAGAAAGTTCTTCTGCATGTTCGGAAACTCCTAGTTCTCTCTGAATTAATCCAATAATGGAGTAATTGA
>CAWVYN010000116.1:0-3360 GCA_963934425.1 uncultured Flavobacteriales bacterium
GAATAAAGGCAAAAAACAAAATCGGAAATAATCCTATCCCTGGCCAAGAAAATGCAAAAAACAATCCGCTAAGTATAGCTAAAAATAAATTTTTCATATCGATTACAAATATTATCATATTTTTGCGGATATGAATGCTCTAAAAAGAAATATCCCAAATATTATTACTCTTATTAATCTGTTTTGCGGATTGTGTTCTATTATTTTTGCTTTTGATGGTAATTTAGGTTTGTCAGGAATATTTATCTTTTATGGTGCTTTTTTTGATTTTCTTGATGGTTTAGCGGCTCGCTTATTAAAAGTAAGTAGCAAACTCGGGAAGCAGTTAGATTCCATGGCTGACATGGTGACTTTTGGGATAGCTCCAGGACTGGTTTTGTTTCAACTTATTTATTATAGTCAAACAAAAACATTTTTTCAATCAGACATAAAAGATTCTGTTCTGCTTCCTACAATAATTGCATTTTTACTTCCAATTTTTTCTGCAATCCGGCTTGCAAAATATAATCTAGACACAAGACAAACCTCTTCTTTTATTGGCTTACCAACTCCTGTAGCTGCTATTTTTGTAGCTTCCTTGCCACTAATTGCTAAATCTCAACAATTCGCAATTTTTGAGGATTTGAGATTTTTGATTGTAATTTCAGTAATTCTTCCACTACTTTTAGTAGTAGAAATGCCACTTTTCTCATTAAAATTTAGCAAAGCTGAGAGCCTCAGGTCTAGATTAAATATATTTAGGATCTCACTTATTGTGGCTGCCTTGATATTATTCTTTGCATTTGGGTTTGCTGCTATCCCATTTATTGTAATTTTGTATCTGATTTTATCACTATTAAATAATATCTTATAATTATGAAGTTTAAAGCCGAGATAGATGTAATGCCACTTAAAACATTATTAGACCCACAAGGAAAAGCAGTGAGTGCAAGCATGGGAAATATTGGATTAGCAGAAATTGAGAATGTAAGAATTGGCAAACACATTACTTTGGAAATTGAAGCGGAGAATGAGCAAGATGCGACTTCAAAAGTAGATGAAGCATGTAAAAAAATGCTTTGTAATCAAATCATGGAATCCTTTGAATTTACAGTTTCTAAATCGTAATCATTTTCTAACTTTAACTCTCACAATTTCAATTTTTCTTGCCATTGCTGCCTCTACACTATAAACCGACAGTTTTTTATTTCTTGGATTATCGCTGACTTTTTTATTAGAAATCAATTCGCCAAAAGGCAATTCTGTAATAACTAATTGCTCATTCTTTAAATATTGAGTGATGCTTCCATTTTGGAATTCATGCATATAATTTAGTAAAGAAGAAATTCTTCTTTTAGATAAATTGATATTATAGTCAGAAGTAAAAAGAGGGCTAGCAAAACCTTTTATTTGTAATTCTATCTGTTGTTCTGTTTCTAAAGCAGATTTTATTTTTAGCAAAACATTATCCAATTTATTGAAATTGGCTTGCAATTTGTTTATAAAAAACGCCTCTATATTTGTAGAGTGGCTTTTTTGTATATACTCCTGCTTTAATAAAAAATAAGAAATATACGATTGCTTATAATCAATCTTTGTTGTGATTTCCATGTTGCAACAATCAGGCTCATCATTATGAAAATATAAAGAAAGAGGTAGGTAATTATTTATCTTTGAAATTTCAGGGGGATTTTTTTTCTCTTGACGTTTTACTTCAAAAGAAAAAATATCATTGCAACAATCTTCTTCATCTAAATAAAGTAAAGGCAAACGATTAGATGAAAAATTCCCTTTATTTTCTGTAAAGAAATTTAAATACATTTCATCAAAAGAAGTGTTAAAGGGTTCGGCTAATAAAACAGGGATTCCCCATAAAGTCAGATTACCTTTTGCTTTGTAAATATCAAATCCCCCCATGCCATTTTTTCTATTAGAACTGAAATATAATTTGCCATCATTCTGATTAAAAAATGGCGTAATTTCATTAGCTTTACTGTTTATTTTATTGCCCAAATTTATAGGATTCCCAAAGTTTCCATTCTCATCAATAGTGGAAATCCAAATATCCAAACCGCCATAACCTCCTTCTCTATCCGACACAAAATACAAATACTTTTTGCTATCAATTATTGCAATGTTTGGCTGAGTAGAAGTGCTTCCTATTTTATTAATTCTCTCATCTAATCTTTTGGGTTTTGTCCATTTTTGTTTTTTGAATTTGGACCTATAAATTACACAACTTTCTCCTTTACAAAAAGTGAAATAAGCTATTTTGTCTTTTGTTATAAAAAGGTTTCCACTTTGCAGGTAGTCAGAATTGAAAGGATGAAAATAACTACCTTTACTCCACTGATCTAATTGGAAATTGCTATGATAAATAGAGGAAAAATAATTGTTGTTATCCTCTCTGATTGCTGTAAAAAAGGCATGATCTTTCTCGTCTTGAAAAAAATTAAGCTCAGCCCCAATAGAATTTATTGCAGTAGATAAATGCTTTATCTCAATACTTTCTTGTGCAGAAATTATACCAGAAAAAAATACTAATATGAATTTAAGAAATCTCATAAATATCTTGGGCAATATTTTTTAATTTCTACTTTTTGTTTTCTTTTTTTCTTATTCCAAATATACATGATTGAGAACTCGAAACCCCCTTTATTTTTGCTAGCAGCTACCAAGTCGGAAGTGTTAATGTCATAACTTACCACCGCTCTAATGCTACTGTAATTTAGTCCGAAAGCTGGAATAATAGCGTCATTCCATCTGTAAAAGACTTGAGAGATAAGCTCCATACTAAAGACGGAAATTTCACGCCTTATTACAGTTCCAAAAAGAAGTTCACTACTTTTCCCTTGCCTACTATAAAGTAAACTCGGATTTAGAATACTTGTATTATTTATGCGATAAAAGGATTGAAAATACGAATTGTATTTTACATCTAATTGTACGCTTTCATCATCTAGTAATGTTTGTTTTGGGGTGTTAATATGAAAGGCTGAAAATCCAGAAATAAAAGAAAAATTATCATTTATAATTGCAGCATAATTTGCTCCAATTCCTACGTCAAAATAGGAAAAAGATGGGTTTTTTAAATTTTCATTTTCTTCAAAAATAAGATTGGAAAAATCTACTTTTCTTTGCGTAAAACCAAGCAATATGCCAGCTGAAATTTGCTTATCTCTATTAATGGATAAGGATTTATTTATTGCTGTATTAAACTGAGAGGTCGTAAAATTGGCATCTCCGGCTACATCATTTATAAATTGCAATCCAGCAGAAATTTTTTTCAAAATATCTTTTGCCTCAAAATTAGCTGCAACTGTATTGAAAGGAGCAGCAACACTTTGCCATTGTGTTCTTTTTTGAAAAGATGCTCTAAAG
>CAWVYN010000117.1:0-3318 GCA_963934425.1 uncultured Flavobacteriales bacterium
TAAAGATGAAATAAAAAAAGCATACCGAAAATTAGCACTCAAATACCATCCTGATAAAAACCCCGATGATAAAGGAGCAGAAGAAAAATTCAAAGAAGCTGCTGAGGCTTATGATGTGTTAAGCAATCCTGAAAAAAAACAAAGATACGATCAATTCGGTCATGCTGGAATGCAAGGTGCTGCAGGAGGATTTGGTGGTGGTGGAATGAATATGGATGATATTTTCTCCCAGTTTGGCGATGTTTTTGGGGGAGCACATCCTTTTGAAAGCTTTTTTGGAGGTAGCGCAAGAGGTAGGCAAAGGGTAATGAAAGGGAGTGATTTGAGAATCCGTCTTTCCTTAAATTTGAAAGAAGTATCAGAGGGAGTAGATAAAAAAATAAAAGTTAGTCGCCTTACAAATGCGGATGGAGTAACTTATAAAACATGTGACACTTGTCATGGGAGTGGACAAGTTACTAGAATGAGTAATACCATTTTAGGACAAATGCAGACATCGAGTCCTTGCCCACATTGTAACGGGAATGGTAAAAGTATTGATAAACGCCCATCAGGAACGGATGCAAACGGCATGCTGAAAAAGGAAGAAACAGTAAAAATTACGATTCCAGCAGGAGTAGAAGATGGCATGCAGCTAAAAGTAGGGGGTAAAGGAAATGCCGCTCCTTTTGATGGTATAAATGGCGATTTGATTGTATTGATTTCTATTGAAAAGGATGAGAATCTTATTCGTGACGGACAAAATTTGCATTACGAACATTATATTAGTTTTTCGGATGCTGCACTTGGCACTTCTGCTGAAATTCCAACCATAAATGGCAAAGCCAAAGTAAAGCTAGAAAGTGGAATACAATCTAGTAGAATATTACGCCTTAAAGGAAAAGGATTGCCATCATTAAATGCTTATGGAAAAGGGGATTTGCTAGTACATATAAATGTGTGGACACCTCAGAATCTGAGCAAAGAGGAGAAAAAATTCTTTGAGAAATGTTGCAATACCGAAAATTTCAAGCCCAATCCAACAAAAAATGATAAATCCTTTTTTGACAGAGTAAGAGAAATGTTTGGCTAACATGCAAAAGAACATTCTCATAGCGAAAGATATCGTAAAACAATTCGGTAATTACACTGCCTTAAATCATATAAATCTTGAAATTCCAGAAGAAAGCATTTTCGGGCTTCTAGGCCCAAATGGTGCGGGAAAAACAACCCTCATGCGCATCATAAATCAAATAATTGCCCCAGATTCTGGCTCCCTAATTTTTAATGGCAACAAACTAAAAAGAGAAGATATTGCAAAAATTGGTTATTTACCAGAAGAAAGAGGCCTTTACAAAAAAATGAAAGTAGGCGAGCAAGCCCTTTATTTGGCTAAATTAAAAGGAATGTCGCATAAAGACGCGATTGAAAAACTCAAATATTGGTTCGAAAAATTGAAGATTCTGCACTGGTGGAATAAAAAGGTGGAAGAACTCAGCAAAGGAATGGCTCAGAAAATTCAGTTTGTAGTAACGATAATTCATGAACCAAAATTGTTGATTTTTGATGAGCCATTTTCAGGTTTTGATCCGATAAATGCAGCAATTATTCGAAAGGAAATTTTGGAATTGAGCAAAAACGGCACAAGCATTATTTTCTCCACTCATAGAATGGAGTCAGTGGAAGAAATTTGTGACCATATTGCCTTAATCGATAAGGGAGTATGTATTTTGCAAGGAGAAATTGAAAAAATAAAAAATGATTTTAGAAACAGTACTTTTTTGGTGGAGCTAAAAACAGAGAATCTTTCTTTACCAAAGAATTTTGAAATAATCAAAAAAGAGAATAAAGAATATCAGATTCAAATAAAAGATAATACTTCTGCAAACGATTTGCTAAAAGTACTTTTGCAAAATGGAGAAATCATTTCCTTTAAAGAGAAAATCCCAACCATGGAAGATATTTTTATAAAAGCGGTAAATGATGAATAAAATTTGGCTTATCCTAAAAAGAGAATATCTGGTAAGGGTTCGCAAAAGATCCTTTATTATAATGACGATTTTGGGCCCCTTACTTATGGCTGGAATTATCATTCTGCCAATCTATTTGGCGATACAAGGACATGATGAGAGAAATATAGCATTATATGAAGAAAACACTTCTTTCTCTTCCAAATTAGAGAATACTGACAATTTACATTTTGTAAAAATTCCTGCTGAGGAAGTCAGTATTATTAAAGAAGATTTTACTTCAAGCCCCTATTATGCTTTGCTTTTTATAAAAGATGCAGAAAATTTCTCCCTTTATTCCAATCAGCAAGTTAGTTTGAATATTAAAGAAGAAATTGAGGATAAAATAACGTCTATTATTCAAAAGCAGAAGCTAGAACTCGCTGGCATTGATTTACAAGTTTTCGAAGGATCAACTACAGTAATAGAGGTGGAAACTATTATCATTGGGGAAGGAGGAGAAACAAGTGGTAATGCAGAAGTAAGTTTCGGTATTGCTTTTATGTGTGGTATTCTTATTTATATGTTTATCTTCATGTATGGAACTATGGTTATGCGTGGAGTAATTGAGGAAAAAACAAGCAGAATTGTAGAAGTAATTATCTCCTCTGTAAAACCTTTTCAACTGATGATGGGTAAAATTTTAGGAATTGCTTTGGTTGGTCTTACCCAATTTATGCTTTGGATTGTTCTTACTGTAATAATCTCCTCTTTTGCAGAAGTTCTATTTTTTGATACAACAAGCATTACTAGCGAAAGTGGGGAAATGGGAAAAGAGCAATCTATTATAGTTTCTGAATTTTTAAAATCATTAGCTGGAATAAATATCCCTCAACTTTTAAGCGCATTTGTATTTTACTTTTTAGGAGGTTATTTACTTTACAGTGCTCTTTTTGCAGCAGTTGGCTCTGCAGTAGATGCTGAGGCAGATACCCAGCAATTTATCTTACCTATTACCATTCCACTTATTATCTCTTTTATCCTGATGCAGCCAGTAATGGATAACCCAGATGGTATATTGGCTTATTGGGCTTCACTTATTCCATTTACTTCACCAATTATTATGATGGTTCGCTTACCTTTTGGGGTAAGTAATACGGAACTAATGCTTTCCATGGCTTTATTAATTGTAGGATTTTTGGTGACGACCTCTTTGGCAGCTAAAATCTACAGAACAGGAATACTGATGTATGGTAAAAAAGCATCATATAAAGAGTTATGGAAATGGCTTACTTACAAGGGATAGTAAAAAAAAGCTCGTTTTTCATCTTTTTTCCCTCTTTTTAGCCTAAAAAATAGCCAAAAAAAACTAAAAATACACACTATATAT
>CAWVYN010000118.1:0-3312 GCA_963934425.1 uncultured Flavobacteriales bacterium
AGCAAAATTGATTGGACAATAAAATGAAGAAAATATATTTTATAACTATTTTCATTTTTTCTGCAAATTGTTTTGCACAAGAAAGAATAGTGCAAACTGCAAAAAACTACATTGAAAACAAATGCAAAATGAGTTTTGATGGAGTATTGTATGTAAGTATTGCAGAGCAAAAGATGTATCGCATTAAAGAACATAAAATTGTAAAAACCTATGTGATATCCTCTTCAAGCTATGGAGTTGGAAGTAAAACAGGAAGCAACAAAACTCCATTAGGATTACACAGAATAAAAGAAAAATTTGGCGAAAATACTCCAATTAACGGAAGAATGATTGGGAGAGTATATTACGGTAAGATTGCAACAATCTATACCGACCAAAAAATGAGCAAAACAGATGATATAACAAGTAGAATATTTTGGCTAGAAGGATTAGAGAAAGGGACAAATAAAGGAGAAGGAATTGACTCCTACAAACGCTACATCTATATACATGGCACATCAGAAGAGGGTCGTTTAGGTACTCCCGCCTCACACGGCTGTATTCGTATGAAAAATAAAGAGGTGATTGAGTTGTACGATAAAATAAAAATCGGTACTTTGGTACTCATTTTATAACCTAAAAATTTACTTATGGAAATAGGATTATTAGGACTGATAATTATAATTGCTTTAGCTATTTATTTTAAGAAACCAAAAAAAGAAACCGAGAGTTCTCAAGAGCTTTTATTGCAACTAAATGAGGCCCTCAGAAAAGAGATTCAAGGGATAAGAAAAGAAGTTGGCGAAAATTCGGAAAAAGGCCGGCAAGAAATTGAAGGAAAACTCAAAGATATAAATAAAGGAATTAGCTCTTTCCAAGAAAGCTCAAAAGAAGATATGCAAAAGCAATTTGCATCATCAAACAAGGTGATAAAAGAAGTAACTGCAGAGCTTGAAAAAATTAAAGGTACTAACGAAAAAGTATTAGGATTTGCCAACCAAATGAAAACCTTAGAGAAGATTTTAGGAAACCAAAAACAAAGGGGAATTTTTGGTGAGATTCAGCTGCAGAATCTTTTGGCCAATGTATTGCCTCCTGAACTTTTTCAAATGGAATATCATTTTGAGAATGGAGAAGCAGTTGACGCCATTGTAAGGGTTGGAGATTTCATAATTCCAATTGATGCAAAATTTTCATTAGACAATTATAATAAGATGATTGAAAGTAGTGACAAAGCAGAAATTGCAGAATTAGAAAAAAAATTCAAGAAAGACATAGCGCTAAGAATTGAAGAAACTTCAAAATACATTCGGCCAAACGAAAAAACTACAGATTACGCTTATATGTTTATTCCTGCTGATGGACTGTATCAGGATTTACTAAATAGCAGAGTAGGTTCTTTGCAAATTAATTCTAAGGATTTGGTAGATCATGCGTATACAAAAAAAGTGATGATTGTATCTCCAATGAGTTTGTTCCCTATGTTACAAATAACGGTAAAAGCTCTGCACAACTTAAAAGTGGAAAAATCGATTGAAGATATTTTGAAAAATATTGATAAATTATCTAATCATTTGAATGCTTACAAGGATTCCCATGATAGATTAGGAAAAACTATAAGCACAGTTGTAAATCATTATAATAAATCCTCCAATGAATTTAAGAAGATTGATAAAGATGTTACCAAGATTTCAGGAGGAACAAAAAGTGTAGATTTTGAACCTCAATTACTTGACAAGCCAAATATTAATGAAGAATAAATCACTTTATTTCTTCATCATACTTCTTACAGCATGCACCTTGGGAAAGAAGAATAACTTACAAAATCGTGCTTTTATTTATTCTGAAAACATAAAAAAAGCACAGCCAATATTTAAAACATATAACAATAGCAAAACCACAAGTATCCTGTATTGCAAAATTAAAACTAGTGATTTTTTGAACGTATTTTCTGCAAGCGAGAAACAAAACAAAATCAATTATACTTTGGAAGGAAAGCTCTTTTTACTAGCAGAAGATTTTTTGGTGGACAGTTTCAGTATTAGCAAAAATATTGCAACTGATACCATAAAAGAAATTACTGAAAAAATCAATTTGCAATGCGAAGAAGGAGAAAAATATATCTTAAAAATAAGCTTGATAGATAATCATAGAATAAGCACGACTAACCATAATATTAGTATTGACAGAACAACTATAAATAAGAATGATTATCTGATTTTTGATAAAGAAAGTAAATTGGAATTTGGTAGTTATTTTAATATCTCGGACACGCTTTTTATTCAAAACAACACAAAGCAAAAAACACTTTTTGTGAAATACTATAAAGAAAAGTTTCCTTTGGCTAAACCACCCTTTATGGCAGGAGAGATAAAGTCAAAGAAAATAAAAGCAGAAAATATTTTCCCGTTTTCCACTGATACTACTTTATTTGTTTTTCCAATAAATGAAATCGGAATTTATCAAATCCTAGATAAGGAAGAATCTGAGAATGGAATGAGTATTTTGTCATTTGAAAATAATTTTCCTAAAATAACTACAGCAAAAAATATGATTCTCCCTTTGCAATATATATCTGAAAATAAGAATTATTTTGAACTCCAAGAAATCAAAAACCCAAAAATAGCAATTGATAAATTTTGGCTGGACAGAACAAAGGGAGATAAAGAGCAGGCAGGGGAATTAATCTACATATTTTATAAAAGAGTGGAAGATGCCAATACTTTTTTCACTTCTTATAAAGCGGGGTGGAAAACCGACAGAGGTATGATAATGATTATCTTTGGAGCACCAAATATAATTTACCAAAGTAAAGAGGGAGAGAGCTGGATTTATGGAGAAAAGAATAATATGTACTCTTTAAACTTTACTTTTACCAAAATAAAAAACAAGTTTAGCGATAACGATTTTCAGCTCAATCGTTCAGCTTATTTTAAAGACATCTGGAATACGGCACAAGAATCTTGGCGAGAGGGACATGCTTATTCGGATATAGATATTAAAGAAAAAATATATGAACAGGAAAGACGACAAAGACAAAGTCAACTCTATTTTTGGTATTAGGCCAATAATTGAAGCAATTAATGCTGGGAAAACTATTGACAAACTCTTTATTCAGAAAGGATTACATAATGATTTATTTGCTGAACTTTGGAAATTGGTTCGGCTCAGAAGAATCAATTATAAGCATGTTCCTTTGGAAAAAATAAACCGCTTAACCAGAAAAAATCATCAAGGCGTTTTTGCATTTATTTCTCCAATTGACTTTCATAATATAGAAGATGTAATCCCAATACTTTTTGAAGGAGGGAAAATCCCATTGGTTTTGGTTTT
>CAWVYN010000119.1:0-3281 GCA_963934425.1 uncultured Flavobacteriales bacterium
AGATTGATCCCAGCTATTTATAGAAGAATAAAGACATTACAAGATGTTGGATTGGGCTATATCTCTTTAGGGCAATCTTCTACAACACTTTCTGGTGGAGAAGCACAAAGAATAAAATTAGCAGCAGAACTTTCAAAAAAGAATACAGGAAAAACTTTTTATATTTTAGATGAACCAACTACTGGTTTGCATTTTCACGATATAAAAGTTTTTTTGGATGTTATTCAAAAATTAGTAAATAAAGGAAATACTGTTCTGATTATTGAGCATAATATGGATGTGATAAAGGTAGCTGATTATATCATTGATATAGGTCCTGATGGCGGAGAGAAAGGAGGGCAGATTATTTGCAACGGAACACCTGAAGAAATCGTAAAATGCAAGGAAAGTTTCACTGGAGAATATCTCAAAAAGGAATTAGTGTAAAATACTTATATTTGTGCTAAACTAAAAAGAAGATGAATAAAGAGGAAAAAAAGATAAGAAGAGCGTTTAAAGAAAAAAATTGGAATGCTATAAAAACATCTGATTCATGGCAGATATTCAAAATTATGTCAGAGCTTGTAGAAGGCTTTGATGCCATGTCAAAAATAGGACCTTGTGTTTCTGTATTTGGTTCTGCTAGAACAAAGTCAGATAATAAATATTATAAGCAAGCTGAAGAGATTGCTTTTTTATTAACCCAAAAAGGTTATGGCGTAATTACTGGTGGCGGACCTGGAATAATGGAAGCGGCTAATAAAGGTGCTAAAAAAGGAGCAGGAAAATCAGTTGGGCTTAATATTGTTCTTCCTTTTGAACAATCTGCTAATAAGTATATTGATAATGACAAACTCATTAATTTTGATTATTTCTTTGTTAGAAAAGTGATGTTCGTAAAATATGCACAAGGATTTATTGTCCTACCTGGAGGAGTAGGAACTTTAGATGAATTATTTGAAGCAATTACCCTAATCCAAACTGAAAAGATTGGTAAATTTCCTATCGTGCTAGTCGGAAAAACATATTGGGAAGGCTTGATGGATTGGATTAAAGCAACTATGCTCGGATTAGAAAAAAATGTTAGTCTTAAAGATTTGAATCTATTTAAGATTGTTGACAAACCAAAAGAGGCAGTTGCAATCATAGATAAGTTTTATAATAAATACACTTTAAAACCTAATTTTTAAGATATCCGCTTCCTTTTGATTTTTTTAGTATTTTTACGCCTGTAAAAAAAATGAATAATGACGAAATTACTTTTTAAGCTATTTGCAGCTACTCTTCTTTTATTTAGTGTTAATTCTTTTGCTCAAGACGGATATTATGATGATGAGCCTAAAGCTGCTTTTCAACCTATGCTTTCTTTCGGAACGGGTTCCTATCTTTTTAAAGGAGACATTGCTGGTCCAAAAAAGAATATATTAATGGGAAATCAAGGATATCATTTTGGGGTAAAAATGAATTTAACCAAAGATATGGATTTAACATTTCTGCTTGGGAATGGAAGTTTAAATGAAGCAAATGATGTTGATGCTACTTCATTTAGTTCAGAAGTAAAAACAGCTGGATTAGGATTAAGATATAGTTTCAATAATATTTCAAAAAATTCAAAACTAACTCCTTTCTTGTCTTTTGGAGGAGAACTTTTAAATTTTAAAACAGAGAATCAAAAAACAGAAACTGCTATTGCTATGCCTGTGGGGATTGGTATTATGTTAGATGTTTCTGAAAGAATAGGTTTGGATATGGGAATGAGATATCATTTTTCTTTTTCTGATATGATTGATGGAGTTGAAGAGGGTGGAAGTGACAAATTTTTGGTTACTACTTTTACTGTTCATTATGATTTGTTTACGCCAAAACCAAGAAAAGCAAGACCATATTCCGATCAAAGTTTTTATGCAGAAGTTAATTTCAAAGCATTAGATGTGGAAGATTCTGATCGCGATTTGATTGCAGATATTGATGATTATTGCCCGGAAACTCCTGAAGGAGTAAAAGTGGATGGGAATGGCTGTCCAATTGACGATGATAAAGATGGAATTCCAAATTATATTGATGAAGAAGCAAACACGCCAAGAGGTGCTATTGTAGACGCAAAAGGACTGCAACTTACAGATGAGCAATCCAAAAGCATGTATAGCAAATTCAATGCAGCTAGTAGAGAATATGCTAATGTTTATAACGAAAATGAGATTTCAAAAGACGATTTTAAATCAATAAACGAATATTTGATTGCAAAGGCAAATGCTTTTAATATTGCAAATGACATTCCTTCAGTAGAAACTCAAATACAAGGGAAACGATATGGAATTATGCTTGGACAGTATCAAGATGATGTACCTGCTAATGTGATAAATAAGTTCTTGAGTTTTGATGATTTAGAAAGTTTGTTGCAAGATGATGGAATGGTAGTTTATGCTGTAGGCTCTTATTTTACATTTGATGATGCAATTAACAGGCAAACCCAATTAGAACTCAATGAAGGAATGGATGATACTGAGATTGTGGAGGTAGAAGACGGGGTGGTCTCGTTATATGCTCCAACACTTCCAACTCCAGTAGAAGTTCAAAAAAAGAAAGAAGATAAAGAAGGTGATGCTGCAACGATAGAAGCATTTTCTTCTAAATCTGAGGCTACTGAAGAAGTAACAATAGAAGGAATAAAAGAAGAAGTAAAAAATACGGTTGGAAAAATTACTTTCCGTATTCAGATTGGTGCCTATAAAGTAGCGCTTTCTAAAGATATTTTCAAAGGAGTTTCAAATGTGGTTTCTTTTACTTCCAATGATGGATTTACAAGGTATTTTACTGGCTCTTTCACTTCTTACAAAGATGCAGTAAAACATCAAAATGATATGCTTTTAAGAGGATTTGAAGGGTCTTTTGTAGTTGCCTTTAAAGATGGGAAGAAGATCGGCTTGTATTCTGCATTAAGAGGAACAAATAGCAAATTACCTAGAGGAAGTTCTAATTCAGAAAAGACTCCAAAAGCAGAAAAAAAGGAAGTAAAAGCAAATTTGGAATTTGTGGTACAAATTGGAGTCTATAAAGAAAATGTTTCTGCTGATATTCTGGATAAAATGACTAAAATTGGTAATATAAATAAAGAGAATGTGAATAGTTCTGTATTATACCGATACAATGCTGGGATTTATAACGATTATACTGCTGCAAATACTAGATTGCAAGAGGTGAAAAAAGCTGGTTTTAAGGATGCTTTTGTAAAACCACTCTTAGATGGAAAACAAATCTCTATTGAGAAGGCGAAAACGCTTTCCAAATAAATATATAACAGA
>CAWVYN010000120.1:0-3225 GCA_963934425.1 uncultured Flavobacteriales bacterium
AATCAGGTTATGCAAAATCTGGAGGCAGTTTTATCAGAAGCCGAAATGAACTTTAACAATGTAGTGAAGTGCAGTATTTTTTTAAAAGACATGAAACAATATACTGATGTAAATAAAGTATATGCAGAATATTTTGGTGAGAATCCTCCTGCCCGAGAAGCGATGGAAGTATCTGTATTACCAAGGAATGTTAATATAGAGATCTCGCTAATAGCCATAAAATGAAAAGAAAGAGTTTTTTAAAATCAATTTTTGGAGCTGGTGCATTATTAAGCGTTCCCTATTGTAGTAACCCTGAAAAATTGAATGAAATCAATCATCAAATAACTGGTGTAGTTGACAAATGCAAAGGAAATATGATGGGCTTTAAATCTGCCCCTATAGACAAAGTAAAAGTGGGGCTTATCGGAATTGGAAATAGAGGAAAAACACTCATTCAGATGTTTGATTGGTTGATTGAAAAAGAGAAGACTGAGATTGTAGCCCTTTGTGATCTGGATCAAAAAAATATCGATTATGCTCTTAATCACCTTGCTAAGAAACAAAATAAAACTCCTAAGACTTTTTCAAATGGAGAGGATGATTGGGAAAATCTAGTAAAATTGGAAGAAGTTGACATGCTTTTGATTGCAACTCCTTGGAAATGGCATACACCAATGGCGCTTTTTGGAATGGAAAATGGAAAGCATGTTGCTTCTGAAGTGCCTATTGCCTACACAATGGAGGATTGTGTGAAATTAGTCGAAACAGCTGAACTTACAAAGAAGCATTGCATTATGATTGAAAACTGCTGTTATAATAGTGAAGAACTTTGGCTTATGAATATGATTCAAGAAGGCGTTTTTGGTGAATTAACGCATGCCGAATGTGCTTATAATCATGATTTGCGTGCCCTTCTTTTGCATGAAACCTACTATAAAGATCAATGGCGCATGAAACATCATACTAAGAGGAATGGGAATTTTTATACTACTCATGGCATTGGACCAGTAAGTTTTTATATGGATATTGGCAGAGGAGACACTTTTAAATATTTGACATCCATGAGTTCGAAAGAGCAAAGTTTGAGTGCGGCTGTAAAGAAGACAAATAGTAACTTCCCAAGTGTAAAATGCGGAGATGTAAATACTTCACTTATCAAAACTGAGAATGGAAAAAGCATCATGCTACAATTTGATGTGCATACCGGAAGACCGTATTCAAGAATAAACCAATTGATCGGCACAAAAGCAGTTCATGAAGGATATCCAAGCCGGCTTTATATTGATGGAGAAGAATTAGAATTTTGGGGACACAAATGGCTATCGGAAGAAGATTATTTGAGCTACTCCAAGAAATATGAACACCCAATCATTAGTAAACTTAAAAAAATAAGTAAATCTTTCAAACAAGGACATGGTGGCATGGATTTTATTATGATTTACCGTCTAATCTCATGCCTGAACAAAGGGCTTCCATTGGATATCAATGTATATGATAGCGTAATGTGGAGCGCTATTACTCCCCTTTCAGAATTATCAGTAAGTTTAAATAGTCAACCTATTATATTTCCTGATTTTACAGGAGGTAATTGGAAGAAGAAAAGAACTTCAGAAATCATGCGAGAGATTTAAAACTCTATTTTAATGATTTCGTATCTTTGTAACCTCAAAAAAAAAAGATGAAAGCAATAGTTAGTATAATAATGGGAAGTACATCAGATATGCCAGTAATGAAGAAGGCGGCAGAATTCTTAAATGATATGAAAATTCCATTTGAAATAAATGCATTGTCGGCACATAGGACCCCACAAATGGTAGAAGATTTTGCAATAAATGTAAGAAACAATGGTATTAAAGTAATTATAGCGGGCGCAGGAGGGGCAGCTCACTTGCCTGGAGTAGTTGCAGCTTTTACAACAGTTCCAGTTATAGGAGTTCCTTGCCGCTCATCTATTTCAATAGACGGATGGGATTCTATCCTATCTATTTTACAAATGCCCCCTGGAATTCCAGTAGCAACTGTTGGGTTAGATGGTTCGCTAAATGCTGGAATATTAGCTGCTCAGATTTTAGCAACTGACAATGAGGAAATCCATGCGAAAGTACTTGCCTACAAAGAAAACTTAAAACAGAAGATTGTAAAAGCTAATAAAGATTTGGCTAGCCATGAGTATCTTTTCAGGGTTCAATAAACGATAAAGGACCATCTGGTCCTTTTTTATATGGAAACTACTTTAATTATAATGGCTGCTGGAAATTCAAGTAGATACGGAAGTCTGAAACAAACTGAAATTATTGGACCATCAGCTGTTACTTTAATGGAATACAGTATTTATGATGCTATAAATATAGGTTTTACAGAAGTTATTTTAATCATAAGAAAAGAAACAAAATCCTGTCTTGAAAGTATTAAGAATAGAATTGGGAACGCTATAAAAATTCAATTTGTTTATCAGGATTTAGAACAATTTACAAATAATATTGAAATAGATTACATAAGGGAGAAGCCTTGGGGAACTGCCTATGCCCTTTTATGCTGTAAGGATATTTGTACAAACCCATTTGTAGTAATCAATGCAGATGATTTTTATGGTAACAGTAGTTTTGAAAATGCTATTGATTTTTTTAAAAACGAAAAGAAATCTCATTTAATAATCCCGTATTATCTGCAAAATACTTTATCCAAAAATGGAAAAGTAAACAGAGGGATTTGTGAAATTGAAAATAATTTACTCATCAGTATTGAAGAAAAAATAGGGCTTACAAAAGATAATACAGAAGGGGAAAACCCACCAGTTTCCATGAATTTTTGGGGATTTCAAACAAGCATTTTTACATTTATTCAGCAATTATTTATAGATTTTTTAAAATGTCACGAAAACAAAGGGGATGAATTTCTTCTTGGGGATGTTGTAAGTTATATCATCAATCAGAGAATCGAAAATTTTGAAGTAATTCAATCTGAGCAGCAGTGGCATGGTATCACCTACAAAGAAGATAAATCCCCTACGCATAATGCGCTTTGCAAACTACAATATCCAAAAAATTTATGGAGTTAAAAACAATAATAGATTCATTTGAAATTGAGGGAGGAATAGAGTCAATTCAGCAACTAAATATAGGTCTTATAAATACAAGATCCCCAGATCGTAATCTAGAAGAAAAACTTGATGTTCCGTTTATAAAAGTTTCATAAAAATCAGCGGTTTCTATAATCTCACCTCCACGAACTAGATCTATTTTT
>CAWVYN010000121.1:0-3159 GCA_963934425.1 uncultured Flavobacteriales bacterium
AATCTAACTCCTACATCTTGAATATCGAAAAGTAAAATATTAATTCCTTCTAATTGCTTGTTCTCCGGTTTCTTGTTTTCTCCGTAAAGTGAGATAATAGGTAATCCTGATTTTAAATCTATTCCGTTTTCAATTTTAGCGCCAGCATCTGCCTTTCCTCTAAATCCGTGTTCAGGAGAAAATACTTTTACAACATCTATTCCTAATTTTAATAAACTATCTACCAAATGAATATTCCCAATCATTGAGGTTTGATTTCCAACCACTGCTACTCTTTTCTCTTTTAAAAGTGCTAAGTAATTTTCTGTTCTTTCCGCTCCCAATTTTAGTTTTTCTTCTTTTTGGCAACTAAATAGTAAGAGGCAGAAAATTAAAAGGAAAATTTGCCTTATTTTAGCCATCTGAAATATGAATACAGAATATTTTATAGTAAAACGATTAATAGGTGCAAAGGAAGGGAATAATAGCCTTTCTCGCCCCATAATTCGTATAGCAATTTTAGCCATTGCACTTTCAGTTGCAGTTATGATCATTTCTATTGGAGTGGTAAAAGGATTTAAAAAGGACATTTCCGACAAAGTTATAGGTTTTGGTTCACATATTCAAATCACGGCTTTTTCTGATAATAATTCTTATGAAACAAGCGCAATAAGTAAAAATCAGGATTTTTATCCTTCTATTGAAACGAAAAGTGGAATAAAGCATATCGAGGTTTTTGCTACAAAAGCAGGTATTATTAAAACCAAAGAGGAGATACATGGCGTGATTCTAAAAGGAGTTGACACGGATTTTGATTGGACATTTTTCCGAGAAAATCTGATTGCTGGAGAGGTGCTTTCTTTGAATGATTCAACCACTACTAATAGCTTGATGATTTCTGAGAATATGGCAAATTCCTTACAATTAGAAGTAGCAGATAATCTAATTATGTATTTTGTACAAGAGCCGCCAAGAGCAAGGAAGTTCGAGGTTTCGGGTATTTATAATACTGATTTAGAGGAGTTTGACGAATTGTATGTCTTGGGTGATATAAAACAAATACAAAAACTAAATGCTTGGGAAAAGGATTTAGTAGGCGGTTTTGCACTGACTATTAATGATTTTGAGGAGTTGGAGAAGCAAACTCAAATGGTGTATGAGAAAATACCTTATAACTTAAATGCACAAAGTACAAAAGAGCTTAATCCAGAAATTTTTGATTGGCTAAAACTGCAAGATATTAATGTAAATGTTGTTATTATTCTGATGCTAATTGTAGCAGTAATCAACATAATTACAGTACTACTTATTTTGATATTAGAACGTACTAAGTTAATAGGAATATTAAAGGCTATTGGGCAAACAAATTGGAGTATCCGCAAAGTATTTTTGTACAATGCTACTTATATGATAATTAAAGGATTATTTTGGGGAAATCTGTTAGGAATCTCAGTTTCATTACTTCAAAAAAAATTGCATGTTATTAGTTTAGATCCTGCTACTTATTATATGGAATCAGTACCTATTCATCTGCTTTTTTCAGATATTTTAATTTTGAATTTGGGCGTAATTATTACTTGTTTCTTTATGCTAATTTTCCCAACATATCTTATTACGAAAATCACGCCTATAAAAGCAATTCGTTTTGAATAGATTTTGGTAATTTTACAAACTCAAATTTAATAATGAAATACTTTAAGAACATAATTGAAACTATTGGGAATACCCCTTTGGTAAAGCTAAATAATGTGGTAGAAACAGATGCTTTAGTTTTGGCAAAAGTAGAAACATTTAATCCAGGAAACTCTATAAAAGACAGGATGGCACTTAAAATGATTGAAGATGCTGAAAGAGATGGACGGCTAAATCCAGGGGGAACAATTATTGAAGGAACAAGTGGGAATACCGGAATGGGCTTGGCATTGGTTGCAATTCAAAAAGGTTATAAATGTATTTTTGTAATACCAGACAAACAATCCAAAGAAAAGATAGATATGCTTAAGGCAGTTGGTGCTGAGGTGGTGGTCTGCCCAACGGATGTTCCTCCAGAAAGCAAACTTTCATATTATTCAGTTGCTAAAAGATTAACGAAGGAAACTCCAAATGCTTGGTATGTTAATCAGTATGATAACCCTTCTAATACTGTGGCGCATTACGAGAGTACTGGTCCTGAGATTTGGGAGCAAACAGAAGGAAAGATTACTCACTTGGTAGTTGGTGTCGGAACTGGAGGTACTATTTCTGGTACTGCAAAATATTTGAAAGAACAAAATCCAAATATCAAAGTTTGGGGTATTGATGCTTATGGTTCTGTTTTTAAGAAATATCATGAAACAGGCAAGTTTGATAAGAACGAAATTTACTCCTATATCACAGAAGGAATTGGTGAAGATATCTTACCAGAAAATGTTGATTTTGATATTATTGATCATTTTGAAAAAATAACAGATAAAGATGGTGCAATTATGGCTAGAAGATTAAGCCAAGAAGAAGGAATTATAGCAGGTTACTCTGCTGGAAGTGCTGTGGCAGGCATTAACCAATTGAAAGATAAGCTTGCAAAGAATGATGTGGTAGTAGTAATTTTTCATGACCATGGTACGCGTTATGTGGGCAAGCTTTTTAATGATGATTGGATGAGAGAGATGAAGTTTATGTAAGAATCTTAAAAAGTTATTAACTTCTTAAAAAGTCAGTCAATTTATTTTTGACTGACTTTTTTGTTTTTCTAAATTTACCATTCTTATTTTTAAAAGCATAAAATCTAATAATGTATCTGATATTCGACACGGAAACTACAGGTTTACCACAAAGCTGGAAAGCACCATTAACCGATTTTAACAATTGGCCAAGATTGGTTCAATTGGCTTGGCAAGTGCATGATGTAGAGGGAAAATTAGTAGATGTACAAAACTATATTATAAAGCCAGAGGGCTTTGATATACCTTATAACGCTTCAAAAATCCATGGTATTTCTACTGAGAGGGCTGAAAAAGAAGGCTTGGCTTTATCGGAAGTTTTAGATATTTTTATGCAAGAACTTGAGAAAGTAAAATTTGTAGTTGGGCATAATATCAGTTTTGATAATAACATTGTTGGTTGTGAATTTCTACGAAAAAATATGCCTAATCTTCTACAATCTATGCCGGCAATTGACACTAAAAATGATGCTACTAATTT
>CAWVYN010000122.1:0-3113 GCA_963934425.1 uncultured Flavobacteriales bacterium
AGTGTTTTGAAAAATTAGATGCCCCTGTATTTGTATTGGGTTCTGAGAATATTCCAGCAATACCACTTAATTCCAAATTGGAGGAAACCATGATCCCTAATGCAGAAAAGGTGAGTAAAAAGATTGAAAAAATTTTAAACTATTAGAATAATGAGAGGGGAGCAATTTACACAAGAAAAAAGCAAGCATTTCTGCTTGCATTTTTTCTGTGCGGCTGAAGGGACTCGAACCCCCACGCCTTGCAGCACCAGATCCTAAATCTGGCATGTCTACCAATTCCATCACAGCCGCAAAATTTGGAAAGCAAAGATATTATTTTTTAACATTTTTTCACAAAAGCAAAACAGAAGATTATTAAGTTTTATATTTGTTTTTTCAAATTAATAAAATAAAAATATGAGTTTATCAGTAAAAGGAAGCATTAGCAGTAAATTAAGTGTGGAAAACGGTACATCAAAAGCAGGGAAAGAGTGGAAAAAACAATCTTTCTTAGTTGATACTGGTGCGCAATATAACCCTGAAATTTGTTTTCAATTGTTTGGTGAGGATAAAATTGCAATGTTAGAGCATTATAATGTAGGGGATCAAGTGGAAGTATCATTCAACCTTTCTTCAAGAGAATGGAATGGAAGGTATTTTCATAATGTAGATGCTTGGAAAATTGAGAAAATTGGAGATGAACATTCTACTTCAGAAGAAATGGAAGAGCCACCTGTTTTTGATGCCCCTGCATCTGCAGAAGATGACTTGCCATTTTAGAAAATGACTTTTTCCAGTCAGTTTGAAAAAGTATTTAGGTCGGTATTACCGACTCCTTTTACCATAGCAGTAATACTTACTTTTTTCACCTTTCTACTAGCATTATCTTTAACAAAATCAGAAGTTGGAGAGTCGCATGTTCTTCAACTTTTACAATTTTGGGAGCAAGGAGTTTGGCACCCCCCCCTTCTTGTTTTTGCCATGCAAATGATGCTGATGCTCGTACTCGGACACACTTTAGCGCTTAGCAAACCTATCAGTAGAATCATAGAAATAGGCACAGAGTATTGCAATAATACTGCCAATGCGGCTGCGATTATTTGTTTCTTCACCCTTTTAGTTTCTTTCTTTAATTGGGGATTAGGCCTTATTTTTGGCGCAATATTTTCTCGAAAAGTTGGGGAACATGCAAGCAAAAAAGGAATAATACTCAATTATCCACTTATTGGTGCGGCTGGTTATTCAGGATTAATGGTTTGGCATGGAGGAATCTCTGGTTCTGCACCCATAAAAATTGCAGAAGAAGGGCATTTTTTGACTGATAAAATAGGCATTATTTCCCAATCAGATACCATTTTCTCTACTATGAATATCAGCATCAGTATTGTTTTACTGATTGCACTTCCTTTACTTATGTATTATTTAGGGAAACAAAAAAAAGGCAGTTTAATAACTCTTGAAACGGAAGAACAAGAAGAAAAAACTACTTTTAGTGGAGCAGAAAAATTAGATCATTCAAAAATTATAGCATGGGGTTTTGGCGGTATTATTTTGTTTTATGCTTTTTATAAAGCATTTATTTTTCCGGAAACCATTTCCTTAAAAGTCATCAACCCAAACTATATTAATTTGGTATTGTTGGGGTTAGCTATTATGATGCACAAAAACTTCTTTAACTTTTTAAAAGCAGTGAATAATGCTATCTCAGGAGCTTCTGGAATATTGATACAGTTCCCTCTCTATTTTGGGATAATGGGTATTATGAATCACTCTGGCTTGGTGCAAATTATGTCTGACTTTTTTGTAAATATCTCCAATGAGACTACATTCCCTATTTTTACTTTTATTAGTGCCGGAATTGTAAATGTATTTGTGCCAAGTGGTGGTGGACAATGGGCTGTTCAAGGCCCTATAATTGTTGAGGCAGCCACACAATTGGGTGTTAGCATACCCAAAAGCGTAATGGCTTTGGCTTATGGTGACCAATTAACCAATATGTTACAACCATTCTGGGCTCTACCCCTTTTGGGAATTACCGGTCTTAAAGCCAAAGAAATTTTGCCTTATACCCTTATTTTACTGCTTGCTGGAGTTGTTATTTTTATTGGAGGACTGTTGGTTTTTTAATCCTTCACATCAAAAGCATCTCTAAGCCCATTACCCAGAAGCATAAAAGCTAGCACCAATGACATTATCGCCACACCAGGAATAATAGCCAAATAGGCCTTGTCTATAATAATATAAGCATAATGATCTTTTATCATACCTCCCCAAGATGGCATAGGCGGTTGTGCACCAATTCCAAGGAAAGAAAGCCCAGCTTCAATCAAAATAGCAGCTGCAAAATTAGCTGCTGAAATCACAATTACAGGTCCAATTATATTAGGCAGAATATGTTTGAAAATAATCCTAAAAGGTTTGTATGCCAATGCCTTTCCTGCCTCTACATATTCCGATTCTCTGATAGAAAACACTTGCCCCCTAACAATACGAGTAACCTCCACCCACATAGTTAAACCAACCGCTACAAATACTTGCCAAAATCCTTTTCCTAATGCCAAAGTAATGGCAATGACCATAAGCAAAGTTGGAATAGACCAAATCACGTTCACTAGCCACATAATTATATCATCTGTTCTTCCTCTAAAATAACCAGCAATAAGTCCTAAACTAATACCAATTATTAATGAAATAAAGACTGCAATAAAGCCAATAGAAAGAGAAATTCGAATGCCATAAAGCATTCTACTTAACATATCCCTTCCGTATTTGTCTGTACCAAAGAAGAATATTTGATTTGTAATTTTGTATACTCCAATATAGTTTTGTTCCATTTCTGAACGATAAGGAGAATAAGAGAGTCCATTTTCTTTCTCAGAAAAAGAAGATATTGGTATTCGCTTCATTTCAATTGGCTTCCCAAGAAATATACTTTCAAAAAAGGAAACTTCTTTTATCTCTTCTTTTGGTATTTCCAAAAAAGTAACTTTTGTAAATGGTTTTAAAGTAGATAATTCAATGTGCATCTGATTTGCCATTGGTGTCTTGTCTGGACTAATAGGAACTGCTAAAATCCCAACAAAGAGACAAAAAACAATAAATAGCAATGCACTAAAAGATATTTTATTGCTTTT
>CAWVYN010000123.1:0-3107 GCA_963934425.1 uncultured Flavobacteriales bacterium
AAAACAGCTTTCGAATGCTATGGCTATGCCCCAATTGAAACGCCAGCAATGGAGAGTATTGGGACCTTAACAGGTAAATATGGTGATGAAGGCGATCGTTTAATTTTTAAAGTTTTAAACTCTGGAGACTATCTTTCTAAAGCAATTCTTGATGGTAATACTACTTCAAAATCTTTAACAAAACAGGTTTCAGAAAAAGCATTACGATATGATTTAACAGTTCCTTTTGCTCGTTTTGTAGTACAAAATCGTAACAATATTATCTTCCCCTTTAAGCGCTATCAAATGCAAACGGTTTGGCGTGCTGATAAACCACAAAAAGGAAGGTATAGAGAGTTCTATCAATGTGATGCTGATGTAATTGGAACAGATTCTTTGCTTTGTGAAGTTGAGTTAATTCAGCTTTATGATGATGTTTTCTCACAGCTTAAAATACCTAATGTTGATATTTGCATAAATAACCGAAAAGTATTGAGCGGAATGGTTGAGTTGATGGGCGTAACAGATTTGTTTGAAGATGTTGTAATTACACTTGATAAATTAAGTACTATTGGATTGGGAAAAGTAAAAGAGGAGTTGCTTAGAAAAGGAGTGAAATCGGATTCTCTTTCAATATTAGATACTTTCTTAAACACTAAGAATGTTTCTGATTTATCATCACTCTTAGCTAAATCTGAAGTAGGTAAGAAAGGATTAGAAGAATTACAATTTGTAATTGATAACATTACAAAATTAGGATTGCAATCAGCTAATTTGGTTTTTGATATTACGCTAGCAAGAGGACTTGATTATTACACAGGCTGCATTTTGGAAGTAAAAGTAAATGATGTGCAGATTGGCTCGATTGGTGGGGGAGGAAGATATGATGATTTAACCTCAAATTTTGGATTAAAAGATATTTCAGGAGTTGGTATTTCTTTTGGAATTGATCGAATTTATTTAGTAATGGAAGAGCTTAATTTATTTCCAAATAATATTGATGTAAATACCAAAGTTATGTTTGTAAATTTTGGCAGTAATGAAAGTCAATTTTGCTTACCATTATTAAAACAACTAAGAGCTAATGGTATAAGTTCAGATCTTTATCCAAAACCAGATAAAATGAAAAAGCAAATGAATTATGCAAATAATAAAGGAGTTCAGTTTGTAATTTTAGTTGGTGAAAACGAAATGGAATCTGGGGTATTAACAGTAAAAGACATGAATACTGGTGAGCAATCAAACTTAAATATTAGCGAATTAATTAAGCAACTTTCCTAAAAATGGCCAAAGCATTTAAAATAGGAGATCAACCTTTATCTATTTCAACTATTAGTGAAATTACAGCAACAAATACACCTATAGCATTAAGTGTAAGTGCAAAAAAGAAGATTAAAGATTGTCGTAAATATTTAGATAATAAAATAGCAAAATCATCGGAACCAATTTATGGTATAAATACTGGATTTGGAGCGTTATGTAATCATAAAATATCCAATAAAGAATTAGCACAATTGCAAAAAAATTTAGTTTTATCTCATGCTTGTGGAACAGGAGAAGAGGTTCCTCCTGAAATTGTTAAGATTATGCTTCTTCTAAAAGCACAGTCACTTGCATATGGGCATTCAGGGGTGCAGTTAAAAACAGTTGAGCGTCTTATTGATATGTTCAATAATAAGATTCTTCCAGTAGTATTCCAACAGGGAAGCTTGGGTGCAAGTGGAGACCTTTCACCATTAGCTCACATGTCTTTACCATTAATAGGAGAGGGAGATGTTGATGTCCCAGGCATTTCTGATAATGGATATTATAAAAGAAGAAAGGCTTCTAAAATCTTGAAAGAGATGAATTGGAAGCCAATTCAATTACAATCAAAAGAAGGGTTAGCACTTCTAAATGGCACACAATTTATGACTGCCTATGGTGTGTGGAGTTTGATAAAATCACAGAGAATTTCTTATTTGGCAGATATGATTTCTAGTATATCATTAGAAGCTTTTGATGGTAGAAGTGAATGTTTTGAAGCTTTGCTTCATCAGGTTCGGCCCTTTAAAGGTCAGATAAAAACAGCAGCAAATATTCGTGAATTTTTAAATGGTAGTGAGATTCAAAAAGGGGAGAAGGAAGATGTACAAGATCCTTATTCCTTCAGATGTATCCCCCAAGTGCATGGGGCTACTAAAGATGTTATAGATCATGTTAAAAGCACCTTTAGAACTGAAATAAATTCAGTTACGGATAACCCTACAATTTTTGTTAAAGAAAATAAAATCATTTCAGGTGGTAATTTTCATGGGCAACCACTTGCAATGGCAATGGACTATTTGGCAATTGGGCTTGCAGAACTAGGTTCTATTTCAGAAAGAAGAACTTATCAGCTTATTTCTGGGCAAAGAGGACTACCTTCCTTTTTGATATCTAAAGCTGGACTTAATTCAGGGATGATGATTCCTCAATATACCGCTGCAAGTATTGTGAGTCAAAATAAACAATTTTGCACACCTGCATCAGTGGATTCTATCGTGTCATCAAACGGTCAAGAAGACCATGTGAGTATGGGTGCAAATGCTGCTACAAAATTATACAAAGTGGTAGAAAATACTGAGCGTATTTTAGCTATTGAAATCCTAAATGCTGCACAAGGTTTAGCTTTTAGAAACCTAAAGTCTTCTGATTTTATTGAGAAAATCTTAGATGTTTATCGTGATCAGGTTAAGTTTTTGGATAATGATAGGTTGTTGCATACTGATATTGAAAATTCTATCTTCTTTTTACAGCATATTGATATAGATACTAAATTACTTTAATCTCCAAAAACATATTCTAGAATATTGCAACCCATTTGAAGTGCTTTTAATCGGATTTTCTCACTATCATTATGCACTTCCGTATCTTCCCATCCATCTCCCAAATCAGATTCGTGCGTATAAAGGCATACTAACCTTCCATTACTAATTATCCCAAAAGCTTCTGATGGCTTAGCATCATGCTCATGAATTTTAGGCAAACCATTTTTGAATTTATATTTACCATGAAAAATAGGATGATTAACTGGAAGCTCTACTAAATCTTTTTCTGGGAAAACCTTCTTTATTTCTATACGCACAAAGGGATCCATTCCGTAATTA
>CAWVYN010000124.1:0-3082 GCA_963934425.1 uncultured Flavobacteriales bacterium
TTCCTAACTTATTATATATAATCCCTCTGTTGTAATATGCAGGAGCATAATCAGGGTATTCATTAATTGCTTTTGTGTAATTATTTATTGCTAATTGATATTCTCCTAAATCTTGATATTCAATTCCTTGTATATAATAATCGTAAGCAGTTTGTCCAACCCCAATCATTGGCAAAAAAAGTAATATGAGTAGTAGTTTTTTCATTTTTTTTTAATTGAAACAAAAGTATAAAAAAAAGTCGGGATGAGTTTGCAAACCAAAGACCTGTAGCTCCAGAAATTCAATTAATAAGTGAAACAGAGGTTGCAGAGATTTTAAAGGTTTCAAAAGTAACTTTGAATAAGTGGAGAAGGAATAATATATTAATAGAGGAAAAACACTATATAAGACTTGGAAAATGTAGCCCCACCAAGAATCGAACTTGGATCTAAAGTTTAGGAAACTTCTATTCTATCCATTGAACTATGGGGCCGACTATTATTTTACAATTAATTTTTTCTCTACCGTTCCGTCATCATAGATGTAGAACAATGGAGCGTTTTTAGTTGAAAATCCTTCCCTGCCTAAAACATCTACAATACGAATAAGGTTTTTTTCATTTTTAATAATTGTAGCAATTGAAGTAGTTTGATTACAAGGGAGCAGAGGATATAAAAAATCGCTTGTAAAACTTATCGCCTGTAAAAATTTTGGGTTAATATTTCCTATTCCCCAGCCATGGCCTTCTCCAACGAAAATAAGTTTATCATTTATAATGCCTGCAGAATCTGCTTTTGGATGCATCTGTCCTGCTCCACATAAATTCAATACAGCAGGATTATTCAAGCCAGGGCCACAATTATAATTTACCGTCAGGTCATTAGTTCCCTGTACGCTTACTATAGGCTCATCATTTGCATCTATCCAATTTAAATTATTTATACCGCCAGCAAAACTTATTACTCCCTGAACCTCAGATGAATATCCATTATTCCCAGAATCTCCTTCTAGTGTCCCCCCTATGGCACTTACAAGCGCTTGTACGTCAATAGGGGATGTTGGTAAATCTGATATCATATCAATAAATGCTAAATGTATGGACAATACTCCTCCAGAAGAGTATCCTCCTATAAATATAGTACTCGGATCTATGCCATATATATTGGCATTTGCATGATCTTTTCTCATAAATCGAATGGCTGCCTTAGCATCTGCTACAGCCTTAAGTACCGTTCTGTATTGCTCCTCATTACTAATTAAAAAAGAAAGAATATTCGCTAATCTATGATTTATGGCAATAGCAACATATCCTCTTTTAGCAAAAGCATTACAAAAATCGACACAATCTGTCATAGATTTGTCTCCAGCATAAAAAGAGCCTCCATGAATATAAAATACTACAGGTCTGTTTGTCACCGTATCTCCATCAGGGGTATAAATATCCATTCTGTGTTCTAATCCTGTATAGACATCTGAATAATCAACTGTGGTAACATTTGTATTGCTAAAAATTTCAGTTTGATAACGCCCATTGCATTGGGCCATTGCAAAAGCAGTTGCTAAAAACGCTACTGCTAAAAAGTATACTTTTTTCATGACAACAATTTTAGTTTGCTAATATAGTATTTATTATGCAAGCATAATAAAACTATTTCCTTAATTTTATTCTTTGCTCCTCTATCTTCTCATCTTCAATCTTTTCAAACAAATAAGTGGCTTTGTTTATTTGATGATTAGCTGTAACAACAATCCTCCCAGCATCACTCCAGTTCACATTATTTAGAACTAATATATCTTTTAGTTTATCTGAAGAAAAAGGCATAAAAGGCTCCGATAAGATTGCTAATGAAGCAGAAATTTGAATTGCAATATTCATGATAGTTTCAGTTCTTTTTTCATCCGTATTTTTTAGTTTCCAAGGCTCTGTATCCGCCAGATATTTATTCCCTAATCTTGCTAAGCTCATCAATTCCTTTAATGCTTCACGGAATCGAAATTTTTCAATTGAATCCCCAATTTTATCGGGAAAACTAGCAAGTTTTTCCAATACTTCTTTGTCATAATTCTCTAAACTATGTTGTGAAGGCACCACGCCATCCCAATATTTATTAGTAAGCACCACTACACGATTAATAAAATTACCAAAGATGGCGACTAACTCATTATTATTCCTAGCCTGAAAATCAGTCCAAGTAAAGTCTGTGTCTTTGCTTTCAGGTGCTGTTGCGCAAAGTGCGTATCTAAGTGCATCTTCTTGTCCTTTAAAATCTTCTAAATATTCGTGTAACCATATTGCCCAATTTTTTGATGTAGAAAGTTTTTTCCCTTCTAAATTCAAGAATTCATTAGCAGGGACATTTATTGGTAATATATAATTTCCGTGTGCTTTTAAAATAATTGGAAAAATGATGCAATGAAAAACAATATTATCTTTGCCTATAAAATGTACTAATTCAGTTTCTTCATTTTTCCAGTAATCTTTCCAGTTTTTGCCGTTATCTTTTGCCCATTGTTTGGTTGCTGAGATGTAGCCAATAGGAGCGTCTAACCAAACATATAATACTTTTCCATCCCCATCTTTCACAGGAACTTTTACTCCCCAATCTAAATCACGAGTCATTGCTCTGGCTTGTAATCCGCCATCAATCCAAGATTTGCATTGCCCTAAAACTTGACTTCTCCACTTCTTTGGATCATGATGATTCTCCCCTTCTAATATTCCGTCTTCAATCCAAGGTTTTAACCATATTTCATGATCTTGCATTGGCAAATACCAATGGGTTGTTTCTTTTTTTATAGGAGTATTTCCACTCAAAGTAGATTTAGGATTGATGAGTTCATTGGGGCTAAGTGTCGAGCCACATTTCTCACACTGATCGCCAAAAGCTTCCTCCGTATTACATTTTGGACATTCCCCACTAATGTATCTATCAGCCAAAAATTGATTGTTTTCTTCATCATAAAATTGCTCAGAAGTTTTCTTCGTAAACGCCTCATTATTTTCTAATGTTATAAAAAAATCTTGTGCAGTTTCATGGTGTAATTTTTCGGATGTTCTGTGATAAATACTAAAATCAATTCCAAAATCAGCAAATGCTTTTT
>CAWVYN010000125.1:0-3074 GCA_963934425.1 uncultured Flavobacteriales bacterium
TTATTTTACTTTTGCAGTAACTAAAATAATAAAATCACATTCTTGCAAATCAGTGTCCTTATGCCAAAGTTTCACAACCTCTTCTCCCAGAATATTTTTCAACACAGATACCATATCCATATCGCAATTAGAACCAGGAAAAACAACTACTCCAAATTTCATTTTATTTATTTAGTTACTGCAAAAGTAAAATAATTAAATAGAAATTCTATAATATATGGAACTAAGAACAAACAGAAAGAACAAAATCTCAGTCAATCGACCTCTTTTTGAATACACAAAAAAATTAGCTACTATTACAGCAATTGGTGTAAGGGCTAAATAGTACGAATCCATTACATCAATAAACATTAACAAGAAAAAATAAGACAGGATAACAAGAAAAGATTTTCTAGATCGAATACTCTTTTTATACAACCAGAAAAGAAGTTCTAGAAAAGAGAATAAAAGAATAAAAGCTAAAAGAACATGCCAAAGAATTTCTGCATAAGTTAGATTATTCATTGTTGGGATGGATGGGTAAACAAATGAATAAGTGGGGAAACAAAAAGAAAAGGAAACACCAAATAAAAAAGTATACCCCCAATAAAATAGTAATGGCATCATAAGTCCCATTAAAGAAATAATAACACTTCTAAAGCTCATATTGCGAAAGGTGAGAAAAACGACAATTATTAGTGGGAATAACAATAAAATTTCAGAATAAAAAATACTGATTGTACCAAGCAAGAAATTGGCATTAAAACTTTGTGAAAATGGCCTGTCCTTTTGATAAGCAGAAAACAAAGCGCTCAAATAAAATAGTAATAAAAAAGAAATTATCCATCCATCTACATGAGAGATAAAGGGAGTCCCAAGTAATAAAAAAACAGGGGCTAAAACCAAGTTATTTTTCTTGATAACATCTTTTTCATAAATCAAATTATTTAACCCAACTGATTGCAAAAGTGGCAGAAAAAGCCCTAAGATAAAAACAGTGCCAGATTCAAAATAGGAATGAGAATAAGTATCAGAAATAGAATGCTTAAAAATAGGCAAACAGCAAAAAACAAGTGCAAAAACAATAAAAAATATTATACTAACGGGGCTTGTTGTTTTTAAATTTTTAAGGAACATTAAGGATAGGTTCTAATAATTAATTATTTTTGCCAAAGTATTTAAAATTTATATTATGAGTAAAATTTGGTATGCTATTGGTGATTTTTTTGAATATATCTTTGATTTTATGCCTGCAATAGGAAATAAGATAAATTATTTTTTTGTAATGGTTATATTTACTTTTTTGGTTGTTTGGACTTCAAAAATGATAAAGCATAAAAAAGATGGAGAGGAACACGCTTCATCATAAATCAAAGCCAATATCTTTTCGATAATATTTCCCTTCAAACTTGACTGTTTCAGCATTAGTAAATGATTTCGAGAGAGCATTTTCAATGTCTTCCCCAAAAGAGGTTATAGCTAAAACTCTTCCCCCATTTGTTAAAATGGCATCTCCATCTCTCTTGCTTCCTGCATGAAAAACTATACTTCCTTTCACATCCTCTAACCCAGAAATTTCTTTTCCTTTTTCGTATTTTTCAGGGTATCCTCCAGAAACCAACATCACAGTAGTAGCGGCATCATCATCAATATGTAAATCTTTTTCGCTAAAAGTTCCATCTCCGATTCCTTGAAATAAATGCAAAAGATCTGATTTTATTCTTGGAATAACCACTTCAGTTTCCGGATCACCCATACGCACATTATACTCAATTACTTTCGCATTATTTCCGCTTACAATAAGCCCAATAAAAATAAATCCGTGATAGATAATTCCTTCTTCTCTTAGCCCTTTAATAGTTGGCTTAATTATTTCTGTTTCTACTTTTTCTATGAAAAATCTATCGGCAAAAGGGACTGGAGATATGGCCCCCATCCCTCCAGTATTTAAGCCCGTATCTCCTTCTCCAATTCTTTTATAATCTTTGGCAGACGGCAGAATTTTATAAGAATTTCCATCTGTGAGTACAAACACAGAAAGCTCTATACCGCTTAAAAACTCTTCTACCACAACTGTAGCGCTTGCCTTACCAAATTTGGCATCAGCTACCATAGCTTTTAACTCTTTTTTAGCTTCATATAAATTGTTCAAAATCAAAACACCTTTTCCAGACGCTAAGCCATCTGCCTTTAAAACATAAGGAGCTTCCAAGCTTTCCAGAAAAGCATATCCTTCTTCTAAATTATTTTTTGTAAAAGCTTTATACTTTGCAGTAGGGATATCATATTTCTGCATAAATTCTTTAGCAAATTTCTTACTACCTTCCAATCTTGCCCCTTCTTTGGAGGGGCCAATAACAGTAATGTTTTTTAATGATTCGTCTGCTTGGAAGAAATCGAAAATGCCGTTTACAAGCGGATCTTCTGGCCCTATAATAAGCATATCGACTTTTTCATCAAGTACTAATTTTTTGATACTTTTAAAATCATTTACGCCAATATCAACATTAATTCCTAATTCACTAGTTCCAGCATTTCCAGGCGCCACTAATAATTTTTTACACAAACTGCTTTGTGATATCTTCCACGCAAATGCATGTTCTCGTCCTCCACTCCCTAAAATTAATACATTCATTTTTTCTGTTTCTTATTCGCTATCCATTGCTTTTAAAAGTTCATCCGTTAATTCCATATTATGAAACACTTGTTGCACATCATCATTCTCTTCCAATAAATCTAATAATTTTAAAACTAATTTTGCATCTTCCACACTTATTGTTTTGGTATTATTAGGTATTCTTTGCAGCTCTGAATTTTGAATTTCAATATTTAAATTTTCCAAACATTTTTGCATATTACTAAACTCTGGGAAATCGCAATAAATAGTTATTGCCTCATCATCTTTCTCAAATTCTTCCAACCCTCCATCAATCAGATCCATTTCTAATTCTTCAAACTCCATTGTAATTTGATCTAGACTAATTGTAAACACCCCTTTACGATCAAAAATAAATTCTAACGAGCCATTAGTCCCCAATTGTCCATCACATTTACTAAAATAGGAACGCACATCAGCAACCGTTCTGTTATTATTA
>CAWVYN010000126.1:0-3057 GCA_963934425.1 uncultured Flavobacteriales bacterium
TAAAAAATAGATAACCCTTGTCTTTCTGCCAACCAAAATTGATAGCCATAATTTACATTTTTATTTCCATTTTGATCTAGCAAATCTGCAACTGAAGTCGCTTCTTTTACATACGAGCTATCTAAAATTTGTATCCCATTCCAATTTCCATTAGACATATATAATTTCCCTAATCTTGCAAAATCTCTTGCGTTAGAATTAATGCAGCAAAAAGCTTTTTCATCTCCATCTTCTGTATCTGTATTCCAAAGAGCAGGGTGTTTTGCCCCCATTGGTTTCCAAAGTTTTTCGGATGCGTATTTGCTTACTGTTTTTCCAGTAGCTTTTTCTACAAGAAAAGCTAAGAGTTGAGTGCATGAACTATGATATTTAAAAACCTTTCCAGGGGAATCAATTGATTTTAGATTAGTTATCAAAGCTCTTAAATCATTTCCATAATATGCCCTTGCTATTTGTCCAAGAGGGTTGTAATAATTTTCGTTCCAATCAAGCCCAGAGCTTTGAGTTAACAGATGTTTTATTGTAATTTCTGAATTCCTATTCTCACAAAATTCAGGTATAAAATCACAAACTTTTTGATTAATACCTTCAATTTTTCCTTCTTTGATAGCTACTCCAACTAAAGTTGAAACCCAACTTTTTGCCATAGAGAAAGAATTGCTCATTGTATCTGCTGAATATCCGTGCCAATACTCCTCAAAAATAATACTATCATTTTTTATTATCATAAAAGCAACTGTTTCTAATTCCAGATTTACTTCATTAATAAATTCTGGTAATTCTTCTTTGTTGTAGCTGTTTGCAATTTCCCACTCTTGATGTGTTCCTGTCTCAATGCTGTTTGCGGGAAAGTGCACAAAATCATCAATGTAGGATGAAGAGTATCCTTTTAAATAAGTAATAGAAATCGCCTTGTACATCCAGATTTTACCACTTAAAATAATAAGTAAGTTAATCAGAATAAAAATAATAAGTAAGTATTTAAATGCCGTCTTCATAATTAAATTATTTCCATTTCAAATAAGTGAACTAAATGTGATTTTAGCTTGCTTTTTACTTCTTCCATGTCTAATTTTTTACCTAGTTCTTTTTCTAGAGAAGTTACTTGTTTATCGACTATTCCACAAGGAATAATATTTCCATAATATAATAAATCAGCATTTATATTAAATGCAAAACCATGCATAGTAACCCATCTACTGCTTTTTACTCCAAGGGCACATATTTTTCTAGCTTTTTCTGTTCCAACATCAAACCAAACACCAGTTTCTCCCTCAGATCTTTCTCCATTTAGCCCGTACTCTTTTAGAGTGAGAATAATCGCTTCCTCCAAAAACCTCAGATATTTATGTATGTCTGTAAAAAAATTATCCAAATCTAAAATTGGATAGCCTACTATTTGGCCTGGCCCGTGATAAGTAATATCTCCCCCTCTGTTTATTTTGTAAAAAGCGACACCTCTTGTTTTAAGGGACTCTTCATTAATCAATAGGTTTTTTTCATCTCCACTTTTCCCCAGGGTGTATACATGAGGATGTTCGCAAAAAAGCAAATAATTATTGGGGTTATTCGTTTTCTCTCCTTTCCTGTTTAATGATTTTATTGCTAAAATTTCTGAAAATAGTTCTTCCTGATAATCCCAACATTTTTTGTAATCAATCAGGCCTAAATCTTCAAACTTTACTTTTTTATTCACTAGATTTTTGCTAATTCTCTTTTCAAAAAATTTATGATATCAATTTCAATTGCATCTACATTATTCATTTCAGATAAATACCAGCTTACCCAATCTCCTAGGTTAATATGATAGAGAGAATTTTCAACTACACTATCACCTTTACTCCAAATCTCAGTGATGTTTTCTGTGTATTTTGAGATTACTTTTTTGTTTATATCCATTCTAATTTGGGTTCTATCATAATCTAATTTATTACGGAAATAAACAACTGCCAAATCATCAACATTAGTGCGCCAACCTAACAATTCATTATGATTCATCTCAGGAACAACATGGTGCCAACAAAGCATTTTGCTGTTTTCATTTATCTGCTGACGGAAACGAACGGCAACTCCTTCAAATCCATTTGCCACATAAATTACAGGAGTTTGTTTGTACATTTTTTTAGCCAATTCCATTGCTTGTTTTTGGATGTCATATTTTTCAGAATCTAATAAATTAATAGCTTTTTCAAAGTCAGATTTGAAAGAATCATCAACTATTCCGTAATGATTTAACACATAAAAAAGCTCGGTAAATGCGTAACCAAACATAGCTCTTGGTGGCTGCCCGCCAGGAATAATAATGTGGGGATAATTATTTTCTTCTGCAATAGTTTTTAATTTACCTCCTGAAGTAATCACTGCAATTTCTGCTCTTTTTGCTTGGCATTTTTCTAAGGCATAAAGCGTCTCTTCAGTATTTCCTGAGTACGAATTGGCAATGACCAAAGTTTTTTCATCTACAAAATTTGGAATACTATAATCTTTGGTTGCCGCAATAGGAATTACGGCTTTTGGTGAAACAATGTCATTTACAATTGTCCCACCAATCCCAGAACCTCCTAATCCACAAATAAGAATATTACTAAACTTTTTATCTGTTTTATTCAAATTTGCAGAACTTCCAATCTCCATTGCCTCTCTCAAATGATTAGTAAAATCATTGATATAGTCGTTCATTTTCATTTCCATAAGGGTATGTTAAATTTCAGTTGTTAAAAGAAGTCGAAAATACGAAATAATAGGATAATAGAATTCCTATCTTTGCAAAAACATTATAGCATGACAAGAGAACTTTCGGAACAAGAAAAAGTTAGAAGAGAATCTTTACAGAAACTAAGAGAAGTAGGTGTTGAGCCTTATCCATCGGAGATGTTTGATGTAAACACGACATCAAAACAGATAAAGGATAGTTATAAAGATGGAGATGAGCTAAATGTTATTATTGCCGGGAGATTGATGAGTAGAAGAATTATGGGGAAGGCATCTTTTGCAGAAATTCAAGATAGTGAAGGAAGAATTCAAATCTATGTAAATAGAGATGAAATTTGTAAGGGA
>CAWVYN010000127.1:0-3020 GCA_963934425.1 uncultured Flavobacteriales bacterium
GGGCTTTTTCAAACTCCATTTTTTCAGAAAATCCAAGCATGGCAGTTTTCAAATGTTTAATTACTGATTTAATATCCCCTTTTATTATTTGTTTGATATGCTCAATTCCTATTTGATAGTCAGCACTTGTTTGCTTCCCAACACAAGGGGCTAAGCAATTTCCCATATGGTATTCCAAACACACTTTGAATTTTCTTGCTATTATATTTTTAGTACTTAAATTTAGAGTACAATTTCTAAGTGGGTATAACTGATGAAAAAAATCTAAAAGGGTTTTTACTAATCGAACTGAAGTGTATGGGCCAAAATAAAAGGAGCCATCTTTTACTACATTTCTTGTTTGGAAAACTCTAGGGAAAGGCTCATTCTTTACACAAATCCAAGGGTAAGTTTTCCCATCTTTCAGCATTACATTATACTTGGGTTGGTGCTTTTTGATAAGATTGTTTTCTAGCAGTAAAGCGTCCATTTCAGTTTGTACGACTACGTATTGGATATCAAAAATCTTACTGACTAAAATCTTTATTTTTCCGCTTTCTTGTTTTTTTGTGAAATAAGAGGAAACTCTTTTCTTTAAGTTTTTTGCTTTACCTATATAAAGCAACTTCTCATTTTTGTCGTAATAGCGATAAACTCCAACTTTTTGAGGAATATTATTAAGTAAGAGTTTTATATGCTCAGTGGCGGGCATTAGGCACTAACGATGGTTACTTTTTTGAAATGCTCAGTAGCAGTATTTACAAAACCTTTATCAGAAAAGTCATCTGTAAATTGAGCAAACATAACTAGATGTTGTGGCAAAATGAGAAAAATAAAAAAGTACTTTTTCATAGTCCGTAAATATACTACTTTTGCATTGTTAAAAAACAAAAATGAGAATTGCAATAGTTGGTGTTACGGGAATGGTTGGTAGAGTAATGTTAAAAGTCCTTGCTGAAAGAAAATTTCCTATTACAGAATTGATTCCAGTTGCGTCTGAAATGTCAGTTGGAAAAACTATTTCTTATTTAAAAAACGAGTATACAATTATTTCTCTTAATGATATGTTAAAGAAAGATATTGATTTGGCACTTTTTTCAGCCGGAGGAGAGGTTTCAAAAGTTTGGGCTCCAAAATTAGCTACACAAGGATGTAAGGTAATTGATAATTCTTCATACTGGAGAATGTGCTCAAAGCATAAATTGATTGTTCCTGAAATCAATGGCGATGTGATAACAAAAGAAGATTTAATTATTGCTAATCCGAATTGTTCGACCATTCAATTGCTAATGGTACTTGCCCCGCTTCATAAGAAGTTTGGCGTAAAAAGAGTTGTCATATCAACTTATCAATCAATAACAGGAACAGGGAAAAAAGCAGTTGAACAATTAGAAAATGAAGAAAAAGGAATAAATGGAGAGAGGGCATACCCTCACGCAATATATCAAAACACTTTGCCGCATTGTGATGATTTTACGGAAAACGGCTATACCAAAGAGGAAATGAAACTTACTAATGAAACCAAGAAAATTTTAGATGAGAATATTGATGTTGTTGCAACAGCAGTTAGAGTGCCAGTTGTGGTTGGCCATTCAGAAAGTGTAAATATTACTTTTGAAAATGAATTTGACTTGGATGAAGTGAGGCTTGCATTAAATCATATGGATGGTGTAGTTGTAATAGATAATCCAGCAAAAAATGAATACCCAATGCCAATAAATTCGCATAAAAAAGATGAGGTTTTTGTGGGAAGAATAAGAAGAGATTTCACACAAGAAAAAACACTTAACATATGGATTGTTGCGGATAATTTGAGAAAAGGAGCTGCGACAAATACAGTTCAAATTGCAGAGTATTTATTGCATAATAATTTACTATAAATGATAATAAGCCATAAATATAAATTTCTTTTTATTGGCTTGCCATTTTCGGCATCTTCTGCTATTTCAAAAGAACTGAACCTTCAATATAAGGGAGAGCCATACTTAAGAAAACATTCTTTGTATCATGATTTTGAAAAAGTAGCAACAAAAGAGGAAAAAGAATATTTTGTTTTTGCCGTGCTTAGAAATCCTATGGAAATTGTTGTTACTGTTTATGAAAAAATGCGAGCAAATGCTAAAGGAAATTTTACAAATCATGAACTTTATAAAGAGAATGGAGGACATATAACTAAAAAACATAGAGAAAAATTTAACTTTATTCTTGATAATAATGCGTCCTTTCAAGAATACTTTCTTAAGTTTCATACTAAACCATATGATAATTTATCCAGTATTACTGTTGATAATTGTGATTTTGTAGTTAGGTATGAAAATATTGTTGAGGACTATGTCAGAGTGTTAAAAAAAGTAGGAGTAAAAACTCCAAGACCATTACCAGTTGCAAATAAAACTATGGGTAAAAAGAAAGATTTTTCAGAATATTATACGGAGGAAATTAAACAGCAAGCAATTTGTGTTTTTGGGCCATTTTTGGAAAAGTATAATTACTCTTTTCCTGAAAACTGGGGAACGATAAAAGTCCCATATTTAAGTATTGTTAAGTTTAAAGTTTTTGGAGTACTTAGAAGAATTAATGAGAAATATTTCAAGAAACACTCTAAACAGAAAAGCATAAAAGGCAGTATTTATGGAGATATGCAAAGACAAAAAGGCTAATTAAACTCATTTCTGTAAAAAAGTAAAATCATAAAAATGCCAATAGAGATTCCAGCATCAGCAATATTAAAAACAGGTCGGAAAAAGATAAAATGCTCTCCAGCCCAAAATGGCATCCAACTAGGGAAATGACTATTTATTAAAGGAAAATAAAACATATCCACCACCTTCCCATGTAGCAATGGGGCATATCCGCCAGATTCTGGCAGTAAAGTCGCAATAACATTGTAACTATCATTAAAAAGCAATCCATAAAATGAGCTATCAATTATATTACCAATTGCACCTCCTATTATCAGCCCAAGCGCAATTAAAGCACCATTTGGAAAATGAGGCTTTACAATTGACTTCACATAATATATTCCCACTACTACTACAATT
>CAWVYN010000128.1:0-3013 GCA_963934425.1 uncultured Flavobacteriales bacterium
AGGAATAAAAGATAAAAATATTCAGGATTTACAAATGCGATATTAGTCATTTTGTACCTCCTTCTTCTTCTTCTTCTTCTTCTTCTTCTTCTTAGTGTTTTTTACAAATCCAACTGACTGACTCATACTTTCATCATTTTCTGAATTTGTTGGTTTGCTTTTGGCATATTTTGCCAAGTCGGCTCTTTGCAATATAGTAGTTAGCGTATGTAAATTTTCTGCTTGCATTTCTTTATTTCTTAAACTTTGCAATATATCATAGGTAGGTAATTCCAATGCTAGAATTTGGAATCTATCTTCCAAGTAAGTCCTTAAGATTTCAGAAATTTCTGAATGATATTGTTTTAATTTTCCGCTTTGCCATAACTCTTTTTCTTTTAAGGTGGCTAATCCGTTTAAAGCAATTACATCTGGTGCAAGAATTATTTTTGGTTTTCTTTTTACTTCAGTTTTCTTTTTTACAAAAACATACTTTTTTAGCAGAAAATAAATCAGAATGACTAAAAGTATTCCTAGCAGAAAAGGCCAAATATCGCTCCATCCATAAGGAACATTTATTGGTGGCTTTATGTCTTTTAGTTCAGCATCATCTGCTAATCCTATAGTTTTCACATTCAAGATTAGTCCTTCTGTTTTTTGTGTTTCATTAAAAATAATTGGAGGGAGATAATAGTTTCCGCTATCAAAAGCAGTAATCGTAAATTGCTGAGAAATTGTGATTATATCTTTAGTTTTGATACTATCAACTTTTGTTCTTTCAATTATTTCAACTCCACTTATTATGGTATCATTAAAGTTTGGCCACACAAAAGCCCCTCCTTTTTTAAAATTGTAAGAAATACTTAGCTTTGTTTGCTCTCCAATTCGAATTACAGAAGTATCCAAATTTTGCACTTGAGAGAAGAGCAAAGTACTAGTAAAAAAGAAAAGGGTAAAAAGTAGTTTTTTCATTATCTTCTATGCTCTCTTTGCTTGAAAAAGTTGATAAGTGGTTTGATGTAAGAATCAGCAGTATTGATATTGATATGATCAACTCCACAAAACAAAAAATCTTGTTTTAATTGTTCTGCTCTTTTTTTAGAATTATTTCCAAATTTCATTCGTATTTTTTTGGAAGATGTGTCTATCCAACTACTTCTTTCACTTTCGGAATCTAGCATTTTTATCATTCCAACATTAGGTAAATCTTCCTCTCTTTTGTCATGAATCTGTACTGCTATAATATCATGTTTTTTGTTAGCTATTTGCAAAGGTTTTGTAAAATCCTTATCTAAAAAATCAGAGAGAATAAAACAAACACTTCTTTTTTTAATTACAGAAGAAAAATATTCCAAAGCAGCAGATATATTAGTTCCACTTTTTTCTGGTTCAAAAGCCAAAAGTTCCCGAATAATTCTTAGAATATGTGACTTTCCTTTTTTTGGAGGAATAAATTTTTCAATAATATCTGTAAAGAAGATCACTCCTATTTTATCGTTATTCTGAATGGCGGAAAAAGCCAAAACAGCAGAGAGTTCAGTAGCAATTTCCTTTTTGGTTTTTTGCTGTGTGCCAAACTTGCCAGATTTGCTAATATCCACAAGAAGCATAACGGTCATTTCTCTTTCTTCCTCAAAGATTTTCACAAAAGGATTGTTGTATCTGGCAGTAACATTCCAATCAATGGTTCTTACATCATCTCCTAGTTGATACTCTCTTACTTCAGAAAAAGCCATGCCTTTCCCTTTAAAAGCTGTATGATATTCTCCAGCAAAGATATGATTAGAGAGTCCTTTGGTTTTTATCTCAATTTTTCGGACTTTCTTTAATAAGTCAGTTGTGTTCATTATGGAATTTCTACTGCATTCAGTATATCATTAATTATATCTTCTGAGGTGATGCTTTCCGCTTCTGCCTCATAAGTAAGTCCGATTCTGTGGCGTAAGACATCATGGCAAAGTGCACGAACATCTTCTGGAATAACATAACCCCTTCTTTTGATAAATGCGTAAGCTTTACTGGCCATTGCCAGATTGATACTTGCTCTTGGTGATGCTCCAAAACTAATTAAATCTTTTATTTTATTCAAGCCATATTTTTCTGGATTTCTTGTAGCAAATACAATATCGATAATATATTGTTCAATTTTTTCATCCATATAAACTTGCTTCACAATATTCCGAGCTTGGATTATAGCATCTTTGCTAAGTATTTGATTAGCAGTTGGGAAAGTTTCCGCTAAGTTATTGCGAACAATTAGTTTTTCTTCCTCTTTTTGAGGATAATCAATTATAACTTTTAACATAAAGCGATCAACTTGTGCTTCAGGCAGAGGATAAGTTCCTTCTTGTTCTACAGGGTTTTGAGTAGCCATAACTAAAAATGGCTCTTCTAATTTATGGGTTTCTCCCCCTATTGTAACTTGTCTTTCTTGCATAGCTTCTAGTAGTGCTGACTGCACTTTTGCTGGTGCACGATTTATCTCATCCGCCAAAATAAGGTTAGCAAAAATTGGGCCTTTCTTTACAGAGAATTGTTCGTTTTTAGGACTATAAATTTGCGTGCCAATCAAGTCAGCAGGAAGTAAATCAGGGGTGAATTGCAATCGGCTAAATTTTGCGTCTATGGTTCTAGCAAGTGTAGAAATTGCAAGAGTTTTGGCAAGTCCAGGAACTCCCTCCAAAAGTATGTGTCCATTTGATAAAAGTGCAACCAAAAGGCGCTCGCTCATCTGTTTCTGGCCAACTATTACTTTTCCAATTTCTAAAGTGAGTATGTCAATAATCGCACTTTCTTTGTTTATTTTTTCATTTAACTGTTTGATATCTGTTGTGAGTGTTTTTTCCATTTTGTGTTTTTTAATTTAAGGGATGCAAAGTTACTTTTTGTTCTAATAATTGCAAAGTGGAACGATATTTTTTTTCTATTAGTATTTTTTAAGCTAATAAGATATAGAAAGCCCCGACTAGCGGGGCTTTCTTAAATTTATAGTTTACTAACTTCTTATTGAAGTGTAAGTTTCTTAGTAACCACA
>CAWVYN010000129.1:0-2996 GCA_963934425.1 uncultured Flavobacteriales bacterium
TTATAGTTGTTGTTGGAAGATGAATAAACATATAAAAAAGCACCATCAGCCATCCCTTTTCCATAAGGATCTAGATTTCCAGCTCCCATTATAGTACCAGCCACATGATCGCCATGGCTACCACTACTACTACTCACAGCACTTTGATTAATTCGCCCTTGATAATCGATATGTGGGCCTATTTCACCATCATCTTGCATCATGATATTAATACCTTCTCCATTGTAATGTCTTCCACTTGTATATTCTGCATTTATCACATTTGATCTGTGCAGGGTTCTTCCTGTTTTATTCTCAGGATAAGAAGGAGGATCAATAGGTGCAATAAAATGCACAAAAGAATTTTCTGCTATTTTCTCTATTTCTGAGATAGACAAGCTTAGAATAATAGAATGTGCAAAAGAATTGATTTCTTTGATAGCGTAATTTTTTGTTTTTAGCGTTTCAAAAGCAAGAATAAGATTTGCATCTTTGTAAAGTAAAACCTCTATTACTGCATTTTCGCCCTCTTTTGCCCAATCAGGACAATTGGCATTTTGCAACTTAGGGTGTATTTTCTGCTTTGCTTTTATTGGCAAGAGTACACTCACATTAAAATCTTCCAATTTCTTTTTACTTATTTCTTCTGATAATGAAACGATAAAAGTATTGTTAGGAATATACTCTAAAAAGTGTACGCCTAATTTTTCCATTTTTTGTTTTTGCTTTGAACTTGGTAAAACTAAAAACTGCATAAACCGATAATATTTCACATCAAAAACACTTGTAGAATTTATAGAAAAATCAGGCAAAACAATTTCATTATTTGGTATGAAAGTGCCCGCTTTTAGCAGTATTTCAGGATTTTCACTTTGAGCAAAACAAGATAATGAGATAGTGAGAAAAAGTAGAAAAGTAAGTATTCGCATTATAAAAAAGATTTTTGGCAAATTTACAATCGTTTTGCCTTTAAAAAGAAAAAAATCAGTTAAAATTAAAAAAATCTTATTTGTTCAACTGCTTTTTGTGTAAACATATTTGATTTTTATGGGCTTTCCTTTGGGTAGATTAAAATGTATTGCAATTTTAAATTTGGTATTTGTACGCACTCCTTTATTTATATGACTTGGATATCTTAGCAATTTTACAATGCGTTTTGCTTCCTTATCACAACCATATCCAATACCAGATGTAACCTTTACGCTATGCACTTCCCCTTTATCATTTGCTTCATAGTTAATAAAAACCTTACCCTCTACCCTGTGCAAAAGTGCCTCCTGTGGGTAGCGTAAGTTTACTTTTACAAACTTCTTTAGCGCCTCACTACCTCCAGGATACTCTAGCTTCTTTAAAAACCTTTTGTCTTTCATAATTAGTACATATAAGAATATTATTTTTTTTTTAGAAAAATTATTTGTGTTACTTATTATATCTACAAAGTTAAAAAAATATGCACTAAAAATATGTTATGAATCATCTTTTACTATTACTTTAGCAGTATGAAACTAAAACTAGAAAAACCTATTGTTTTCTTTGATCTGGAAACAACAGGATTGCAAGTAGCAAAAGACAGAATTGTAGAGATTTCTATCTTAAAAGTATTTCCAAATGGAAATAAAGAAAATAAAACTTGGCTTGTAAATCCTACGATTCCTATTCCTTCAGAAACTACTGCAATACATGGAATATCAGATGAAAAAGTAGCAAATGAACCGACTTTTAAGCAGTTGGCTCCAGAAATAGCAGAACTAATACATAATTGTGATTTGGCTGGATATAATTCAAACAAATTTGATATTCCATTATTAGTAGAGGAATTTCTCAGAGTAGAAGTTGATTTTCATATGAGCAGTAGAAAAGCGGTGGATGTGCAAAATATTTTTCATAAGATGGAGCAAAGAACATTGGTTGCCGCCTACAAATTCTATTGCGATAAAGATTTGACTAATGCCCATTCTGCAGAAGCGGACGCTACTGCAACTTATGAAGTGCTTTTAGCTCAGCTAGATAAATATGATGAATTAGAAAATGATATAAATTTCCTTGCTAATTTTTCTCAAAGAGGCGGAAAATTTGCAGATATGGCTGGTTTTGTTAGGTATAATGAAGATGGAGAAGAAATCCTAAGTTTTGGAAAATACAGAGGAGTAACTTTAAAACAAATCTGGAATGAGAATCCCGGGTATTTCTCATGGATCAATCAAGCAGATTTCCCTTTATACACTAAAAATGTAATGCGTAATTTTGCAAATGAAATGAAATTACAAAACAAATTTAACTCCTGATGAATACTGCTGAAATATTTGGGCGACTGAATTGATGCTAAATAAATTATTTGATAAAGAGGAAAATCGATTAAATAAAGAATAATGAAAATAATCTGTATTGGTAGAAATTATGTAAATCATGCAAAGGAATTAGGCAACCCAATTCTATCTGAACCCCTGTTTTTCCTAAAACCCGAAACAGCTATTCAACCTATAGGACATCCTTTTTTTATTCCTGATTTTTCTGATAATATACACTATGAAGTAGAATTGGTGGTAAAAATTGATAAAATTGGCAAAAATATTGAAGAGGAATTTGCATACAAATACTATTCACAAGTTGGTTTAGGAATTGACTTTACTGCTCGTGATGTACAAGATGATTGTAAAGCAAAAGGACTGCCTTGGGAAAAAGCAAAAGGATTTGATGGAGCGGCACAAATCAGCAAAACCTTTATTAATAAATCAGAATTAGATTTAAATGATATTCCTTTCCGATTAGAGAAAAATGCAGAGCAAGTACAGGTAGGAAACAGTAAGGATATGCTATTCTCCTTTGATGCAATTATAGCTCATATTTCAAGATTTTATACCCTAAAAATTGGAGATTTAATATATACCGGAACTCCTGAAGGAGTAGGAAAAATAGAAGAAGGAGAAACTCTAAAAGGATTTATTGGAGATAAAGAAATGTTTAAGATTACTGTAAAATAAACTATTCAATAACTACCACTTTTTCCACAAACTCTT
>CAWVYN010000130.1:0-2988 GCA_963934425.1 uncultured Flavobacteriales bacterium
GGCGCTTATACTTATTCAATAACTAATACTAATGGGTGTGATTCTACAGCAGCCCTGAATTTAACGATTAATCCAAGTACAACATCTACAACCACACATACTAGTTGTAATTCTTATACTTGGAATGGCACAACATATACAGCATCTGGTTCTTATATTTATTCAACAGCCAATGCGAATGGATGTGATTCTACTGCTACTTTGAATCTAACGATAAATAATACAACGATACTTCAACAAACCTATTCAATATGTGACGGAGATAGTGTGCAGGTTGGATGGAGTACATATCATACTTCAGGAACATATATAGACACTATAAGCGGACAATGGTCTGGATTATGTGATAGTATTATATATACAACAATAATTGTTGATCATAACACGTCTTCATATGATACATTATTAGTAAATGTAAGTATAGTATGGAACGGTATGAATTTAATTGTATCTGGAGATTATTCAATTATATTGTTAAACTCTGCTGGTTGCGATAGTATCACAAATCTTAATTTAACAATACTTCATTCTGGCATTCAAGATTTATCTGAGGATAGGAACAAAACAGTTTTAAGAATAATTAATGTATTGGGCGAACCAACTAAACCAACCTCAAATGTTCCTTTATTCTACATCTATGATGATGGAACAGTGAAGAAAAGAGTAGTTATTGAGTAACCTTCTATTATATTTAGCCAAATAAAAATTAACCACCTACTCTTTTGTAGTTATAACCTTCTCTCCCAAGAATCTCCATCACTTTATTTCGCACATTTCCTTGAATAATAATTTCTCCATTTTTTACACTTCCACCCACTCCACATTTTATTTTCAGTAGTTTTCCAAGGGCTTTTAAATCATTAGTAGTTCCAATAAATTTTTTGATTATCACGGTAATTTTCCCTGCTCTGTGTTTATCAATACAGATCTTTAGCATTTGTTCATTTGGTGGAAGGGTTTCTAATCTTTCATTTTCGTACCGGTACTCAAAATTAGGATTTGTAGAGTATACTATTCCTTTTCGACTTTTTTTATTTTTTTCCATTTGGTGAAAATATCTTTAAGGTTTTTGGTTTTACTTTTACAACTATAGGATTTTTTAATTCTTGTGACTCACCATCCAAATGTACTAATCTGTTTTCACTTTCTATAATCATTTCTTTGGTTTTAATTATTTCCACATTTTTGGATAAATGTACTTTTCCTTTTGCTATTCTTAATAAGAAAAATGGAATCTTCCATTTAGCAAATGCCTTAATAATTACAAAATCAATTAGTCCATCATCCAATTTTGCAGAAGGGGAAATTTCAAAATCATTCCCGTACTGACTAGTATTTGCAAAGGCAATTAAATAGGCTTTAACTTCCCTTTTGATATTGTTATATTCTATTTTGTAATGCTTTGGTTGGTAGGATAATTCTTTTATAATTAATTTCAAGTAATTGATGAATCCTCTTTTACTCTTGTTAGCAAAAAGCTTGGCAATATGCGCATCAAATCCAATTCCAGAAACATTCACAAATCTTTCTTCATTTGCAGTGCAAGAATCAATTGTAATAATTATACTTGTGTTAAGCTGTAAAATGGCTTTCTTAATATCTTTTTCCATACCTAAATGATAGGCAAAACCATTGCCCGATCCGCAAGGAATAACTCCAAGTACAACATTACTTCCTATCAGAGCTTTAGCACATTCGTTTACCGTTCCATCACCACCAACTGCTATTACAATATCTACCCTATCTTTTATTGCTTTTTGGCTTAAAATAGTAGCATCTCCACTTTTTTGGGTATAAACAATGTCATAAGAAAAAACAAGATGTTTTTTTATTACGCTTTCTATTCCTTTTTGTTTTTTTGTGCCCGCTATTGGATTTATAATAAATCTAATCTTCATGTAGTAATTTATTCTCTATCATTGCATTATTGTAGTGCTGCTTTATTGCTTTTAGCTTTTGTAAATCATTTTCTTGTATTTCTGTTTCTTTAGTTAAATTCCAATCTTCAAAAACCTGGTAATTTTCCTCTTTATTTATCAGAATCCCATTATCGGTAATAAAACTATATTGGTTTTGTAAAAAACTAATTGCCCAACTCTTTTTAGAAGACATTGATTTTCCAAAGGCAAAGAATGGCTTATTGTAGCCCAATAATTCTAAAGTAGTTGGCATAATATCTATTTGTTGTACGATTGCTTCCTCTTTGCCTTGCAAACTACTATCTCCACTAAATATCAGCAACGGAATGGCATATTTACCAATTTTGTTTTTGTATTTTTCTTCAAACCTGCTTCCACAAGTATGGTCTGCAGTGATAATAAAAATAGTATTTTTAAACCAATCTTCATTTTTTACTTTTTCGAAAAAAGTTTGCATAGCATAGTCAGAATACGCAACTACTTTGTGTGCATCTTTTTCTTGTGTGAATTTGTTTTTGTATCTATCAGGAATTACAAAGGGAGGGTGAAGCGTTACCGAAAAGAAAGTGCTGAAAAATGGTTCTTTTTCCTTTTGTAGATAATTGGCATAAAACCTAAAAAATTCTTCATCATATATGCCCCAACTTCCGTCATAATCGGATAAGTTATCGTATTCTTCTAGGCCAACATATTTTTGAAATCCTGCTTTTCTGCAAAAGCTATCAAAACCCATTGTTCCTCTAAATCCACCGTGATAAAAGGAGGTTTTGTAATCCTCTTTTGCTAACAAAGAAGCCAAACTTTCAAAATTGTTTTGTGCATAAGAGGATGTAATTAAAGGATTCTCCATAAGCATAGGAATAGAGGCGGTGATTGCAGGAAGCCCTTCAATGGATTTTATTCCAGAAGCAAAAGCGTTCTCAAACACTAAGCTATGCTGCATTAAACTATCTAGAAATGGAGTATAACCATTTCCATTATTGTAGCTTCCTACAAATTCTCTTGACAAACTTTCCATGATTAAAAGAATTACATTCTTCTTTTGGAATGTTTTATCCTTAAAATGATG
>CAWVYN010000131.1:0-2977 GCA_963934425.1 uncultured Flavobacteriales bacterium
AAAAACCACAAAAAGGAAGTATTGTAGCGGTGGGAAAGGGAACAAAAGAAAATCCTATAACGGTACAAATTGGTGACAATGTATTGTACGGAAAATATGCTGGAACCGAACTAAAATATGATGGAAAGGATTATCTTATCATGAAAGAATCAGACATTTTAGCAATCATTAAATAATATAAAAAACTATGGCAAAAGAAATCACATTTGATACAGAAGCAAGAGATGCTCTAAAAAAAGGAGCAGATGCGCTTGCAAATGCAGTAAAAGTTACATTAGGTCCAAAAGGAAGAAATGTAATAATTGATAAAAAATTTGGCGCTCCTGGCATTACTAAAGATGGCGTGACAGTAGCCAAAGAAATTGAATTGGAGAATCCAATTGAAAATATGGGAGCACAAATGCTAAAAGAAGTCGCTTCAAAAACTAACGATTTGGCTGGTGATGGAACTACAACAGCAACTGTTTTAGGACAAGCCATCATCTCTGCAGGACTTAAGAATGTTGCAGCTGGAGCCAACCCAATGGATCTTAAAAGAGGAATGGATAAGGCGGTTGCTTCCATTGTATCTGATATAGCAAAGCAAGCCAAAGAGGTTGGAAATTCTTATGAAAAAATAGAGCAAATAGCAGCTATCTCTGCCAACAATGATAATAGTATTGGGGCGCTAATTGCAGAAGCTATGAAGAAAGTAAAAACAGAAGGAGTAATAACTGTAGAAGAAGCAAAAGGAACGGAAACTACTGTGGAAGTTGTAGAAGGAATGCAATTTGATAGAGGTTATCTTTCTCCTTATTTTATCACGGATGCCGACAAAATGGAAACCGAATTAGAAAATCCTTATATCCTTATTTATGATAAAAAGATTTCGGCAATGAAGGATTTATTACCAATATTAGAGCAAACCGCACAAGGCGGAAGACCACTTTTAATTATCGCAGAAGATGTGGATGGAGAAGCACTTTCTACTTTAGTAGTAAACAAACTAAGAGGTGCGCTAAAAGTAGCTGCTGTGAAAGCTCCTGGATTTGGCGATAGAAGAAAAGCCATGTTGGAAGATATAGCTATACTTACATCTGGAACGGTAGTATCGGAAGAAAGAGGTTTTACTTTGGAAGGTGCAACTTTGGAAATGCTTGGAAGTGCTGAAAAAGTTGTGATTGATAAAGACAATTCAACCATCATTAATGGAGCTGGAAACAAATCGGATATTAAGGCAAGGGTAAATCAAATAAAATCACAGATTGAAAGCACTACTTCTGACTATGACAGGGAAAAACTACAAGAAAGATTAGCCAAACTAGCTGGTGGAGTTGCGGTATTATATGTTGGAGCTGCATCTGAGATTGAAATGAAAGAAAAGAAAGATAGAGTAGATGATGCATTAGCTGCAACAAGGGCTGCTGTAGAAGAAGGAATTGTTCCTGGAGGTGGTGTGGCTATTGTGCGCGCTTCAACTGCACTTGCAAAAGTAAAAACAGATAATGAAGATGAAAAAACAGGCATCAGTATTATTGAAAGAGCGGTAGAAGAACCGCTAAGACAAATAGTAGAAAATGCTGGGATTGAAGGTTCAGTAGTAGTTGCGAAAGTAAAAGACGGAAAAGGAGATTTTGGTTTTAATGCCAAAACCGAAAAATACGAAAACCTTTATAAGTCAGGCGTTATTGACCCAGCAAAAGTGGTGCGTATTGCTTTGGAACATGCTGCTTCTGTGGCAGGAATGTTACTTACAACAGAATGCGTAATTGCAGATATACCAGAAGACGAGCCAGCAATGCCTCCTATGGGTGGTGGTGGTATGCCAGGAATGATGTAAACGCAATGCTTTAGATATTTATAAAAAATCCCTGCTAATTTGGTGGGGATTTTTTTTATTGAGAAGAAGAAGCATGAAATAAAAAAGCCAAGCAAATGCTTGGCTTTCAACAATCAATCATTTTTAACAATTATTAACTAGTCCACATTGTCATGAAGGAAAGGATTATTTGGCTTTATTTCCGTTTTGTTATCCTCTCCTTCAGATAAAGTATATTTTGAAACTTCAGATTCTGAAGAATGTGGAGTTTCTTCCAATTCCACATTATCTCTTTTGTAAGCTGGCTCATCTTCCAAAGAAGTAAGTCCAGAAGGTGTCCTGAGTTTCATAGAAATATTCTTCAATCTATCATCTCTTTCTCTTGATTTATTAGTTAAAACATCTTGGGTTAGAGGAAGATCCTTACTTTCATTTATTGCCGCTTCTTGAGTCTCTTCTTCTACCAAAGTCTCTTCTTCTCGCTTTAGTGTTGGAATCAATTCTTCAGGAAAAGCCACTTCTTCATCCAAACTTATTACAACTTTCTGAGGTTCCAAATCTAACTCTATTTCATTGTTTATTTCCGCTTCTTCTTCAAACTCTTGAATATTCATTTCTGCCTCCACTTCTTGCTCTATCTCTTTTTCTCTTTCTTCTTCAAGATTTTCTTCAACTTTTATTTCCTTTGAATTATCAAAAATAGTGTGTTGCACTTCCTCTTCCTTTTTTGGCGTAATTATTTCTTCTTGCTTATCTTGATTTAATACATCATCAATATTTTTCTTTCCATCCAAAGTTACAGTCACATCATCCTTTATCACTTTCACATTAAATCCTGTAGCAATTACAGTAACACATACTTCTCCATTTAAATCAGGATCAATACCAATTCCTTCAATAATATTCACCTCACAACCAGCAGCCTCTTGAATCTTCTTTTTGATATCAGCTAATTCCATCATTCTAATCTCCTCCTCTCCTACTCCAGTTACAATCTTAAGTAACACTTGCTTTGCGCCTTTGATGTTATTGTCATTAAGCAGTGGAGAATCAAGAGCTTCTTTTACCGCTTCAATAGCTCTATTTTCACCAGAAGCTGTTGCTTGTCCCATTACAGCAGTTCCACTATTTTCTAATACTCTCCTTGCGTCATTAAGGTCAATATTTACTAGCAAGTGT
>CAWVYN010000132.1:0-2948 GCA_963934425.1 uncultured Flavobacteriales bacterium
GAAAGAAAACTGCACAGAAATTTATTTCAGAATATGATAGCATGGAAGGGCTTTTTGAAAACACAGATAAATTGAAAGGGAAAATGAAAGAAAAAGTAGAAACAGGAAAAGAAATCGGCTTGCAATCCAAACAATTAGTCACTATAATAACGGATGTACCTATTGATTTTCAAGAGCAAGAATTAAGAGTTGAAGCAAATGATGACAATGCAATCAAAATGCTATTTGAAGAGTTGGAATTTCGCGCATTATTAGCAAGAATACTTACTTCAAAAAGCAATAATAAAGATTTAAAAACCATTTCAAAAGCTGGTGAAAAAGAAAAAGTAACAGGAGGTCAAATGGATTTGTTTGCAACTACTAATAAGGAGATAAAAGAAACAAAATCAATTCCAACTAATTACAAAACAATTACTACTATTAATGAAGCCAAAACGGTATTGGATTTATTTTCTGCAAAAAAAAATGTTGCTATTGAGCTTTGTTGTTCTTCTTCCGATTTTTTAGACGCAAAGATCTTGGGAGCATCTCTTTGCGGCGAAAAGGAGCAGTCATTTTTTATATCTCTTCCAGAAAATGACTTGTGCACTTTGCTAAATCTTTTATTAGGAGATGAAAAAAATATACTTATTGGAAATAATTTGAAATTTCAGATTAAAGTACTTGATCAAAATAACATCAATGTAAAAGCCCAACTTTTTGATATTGGAATTGCACACTATTTGTTACATCCTGACATGAGACATGATTTAAGTATCCTTACTGAAAATCATTTGAATTACAGTATTGGCAATTTAGAAGATTTAAGAGGAAGGGGCAAGTTAAAAAAAGAAATAGGAAAGTTAGATAAAGAAGATTTATCTAATTTTTTCAATCAGCAAGCAGATGCTATCTGGCAATTATATCCTATATTTAACAAACAATTGGAGGAAATAAAAATCAGTAAATTATTCACTAAAATTGAAATGCCTCTTTTAAAAGTGTTGGCAAAAATGGAAATACAAGGATTTCGAATTGATGATAAGATGCTGTCAGATTATGCAAGCACCTTGTCAAATGAAATAGAAAAAATCAGCAAGGAAATAATAAAATTATCTGGAGAAGAATTTAATATTGCCTCACCAAAACAATTAGGGGAAGTTTTGTTTGAAAAAATGGAGCTTGTAAAAAAAGCTAAAAAAACAAAATCAGGACAATACTCCACATCAGAAGAAACACTGTTGAAATTAAAAGATAAGCATCCAATTATTGAGCAAATTCTGGAATATAGAGAAATCAAAAAACTGCTCTCTACTTACATTATAGCATTGCCAGAATTAATTAATCAAAATACAAAAAAGATACACACTACTTTTAATCAATCGGTAGCAGCTACTGGAAGATTGAGTTCGATTAACCCTAACTTGCAAAATATCCCAATAAGAACCGCAAGAGGCAGAAAAACAAGAGAGGCTTTTGTCCCAAGAGATGAGAATTTTAACCTATTAGCTGCAGATTATTCGCAAATTGAACTCAGAATTATGGCTTCAATGAGTAAAGATGAAGGAATGATAAAAGCCTTTAATGATGGAGTGGATATTCATGCAGCAACTGCTGCAAAGGTATATAAAGTACCTGTTTTAGAGGTAGACAGAAGTATGCGATCGAATGCGAAATCGGTTAATTTTGGTATTATTTATGGTATTTCTGCATTTGGGCTCTCACAAAATATTGGCGTAAGTAGAACTGAGGCTAAGCAAATAATTGATGGATATTTTAAGGAATTCCCAAAAGTAAAGGAGTATATGGAGTTCTCAATTGCAAAGGCAAGAGAGAATGAATTTGTGGCAACTATACTAGGAAGAAGAAGATATGTGAAGGATATTAATTCTAGAAATGGTATGCTCAGAGCAATGGCTGAACGCAATGCAATAAATGCTCCAATTCAAGGATCAGCAGCTGATATTATCAAAAAAGCAATGATTAATATCCAATCAGAAATGGAAAAGCAAAACTTAAAATCAAAAATGCTACTACAAGTGCATGACGAACTAGTTTTTGATATGCATAAAGAGGAAGAGAATGTGCTTAAAAATTTGGTAAAACAAAATATGGAAAAGGCGGTAGAATTAGATGTTCCTATTATTGTTGATTTAGGAATTGGCAATAATTGGTTAGAAGCACACTAAAAAAGAAATCTATTTCTTATTCTGAATAAATAGAGAGTACATCGTTACCAGTGCAATAACACCAATAAAAGAACCTCCTGCATCTTGGATATTTCCAACAGGATCCCAGCCTAAAATTTTATCATCAATTAGAAGCTGCACAACAATGCCTAAACAAAGAAAATAAAGCGCTAGTGTAATTGCTTTTTTTAGTAAGCTTATAATTTGCTTAAAAAGTTTTTCCATAATTTGTGTCTTAAAATATTTTCCAAACTTAACCTATAATTACGAGTTAACAAAATTTGTTGTTAAAATAAAATAGCCCTACTAATTCTGTAGGGCTATTTTATTTAGTTAACTAAAAGTCTACCCACGCAATAGTCCAAATAGAACGCAAATTCCAACAAGTCCTGCAAAACCAGAACCTCCTAGACTATTAAGTATATTCATCACATTGTCAATAACAGTGATTCCAAACATTGCGCCTCCTCCAAAAAGGATTTCAACTGCAACACCAAGACCCAACACAGTCATAATAAGACCAGTTAAACCTTTAAAAAAACCGTTAAAGTACTTAAATACATTGTCCATAATTAAAAAATTTTTGGTTAATACTACCCCAAACATAAAGGATATATCCATTGTTGGGCTATTTTTATGAGATTTTTCTATTATTTGCTCTTTTTCATCCTTTGTCAATATTACTAAAAGGAGTAGATATTTAAAAACTTTAAAATCAGATAGGTAAATAGATTTTACACAAATAATTGGCTAAAAAAAGGATTCCTTTTTTAACATTTT